>DATHJZ010000161.1:0-2217 GCA_035286365.1 Steroidobacteraceae bacterium
GCTCGTGACGATGCGCGAACGCATCTCGTGAACGAGATCCATCATCTGCGCATCGCCCGAGTAGCTGCTCTCGGCGACTCCATACAGCTTCAGCGCCTTCGGCGTGCTGCCGCCGCTCTGGTCCAGCGCCGCGATGAATCCAGGCTGGTTGCGGATCTTGGCTGCCTGCTGCTCGAAATTGCTCATTTTTGAACGCCCTCTGGTTTGGCCTTTTTATAAGAGGCGGGCATGGTAAGGGCGTCCCCCGGCAGAGGCAACCGGAGGGGTTCCGCCCCCAAATTGACCAGCTTGTGCTGGTCGGGCCGCAGCTCAAGAGAGCATTTGTGCGCGAAACAGGTCGATAGTCGAATCGCCCGCGCCCACGAAGCGGCGGAAACTTGGAACTGCGGAAGCTGCGCCTCGAGATGCTCGACCAGAACCAAATCGCGCCACAAGAAATCGTCAAGGCCATCCTGGTTGCGCGTAACCGAGCCGTATTGCTGGATGTGGACTTGGCAGCGCTCTATGGCGTCACAACGGGGGCGCTGAATCAAGCGGTGAGACGTAATCTTGAAAGATTTCCCGCCGACTTCGCATTCCGTCTCACGGCGAAAGAAGCGATTGAACTTGGGAGACTCTCCGTAGAGTCAAACGCGCTGAGGTATCGCAACCTGCGAAAGCCGCCAGTCGCTTTCACCGAACACGGCGCCATCATGCTCGCCATGGTGCTCCGAAGCTCTCGCGCCATTCAGATGAGTGTCCACGTAGTACGAGCGTTCGCGCATCTGCGCTCGGCTGCGCGTGCAAGTGAGCAGCTCATGAAACAGCTTCAACAGTTGGAAGATCGGGTCGGTAAACACGATGCCGACATCGCGGCGATTCTCATCGCAATGCGCGAGCTGGTAAGGCCTACGAAAACTCCGTCGCGCGGCATCGGATTCCTGGCTGATATCAAGTAGTTACTTTGAGGCTGTCACAGTTTGTGACAGCCTCCGCCGAACCCTTGCTAGCCCTTGATCAGCTTCCCGCCATCGTTGAACCACAACGCCCCCTCTTCCGACGACAACCGCACACCCGCCGCCCAATCATCGATCGGATTCGCCGGGTAGTTTGACGCCGCGCACTTGAGCACCTCGACACCAAATGGAGTGAGCGCGGCTTCGGTATTCCGGATGCTCATCTGATCGCCGCTCAGCGTGAGCAGAGGGCTGGGGTTGCGTGCATTAGCGAGCCGCAGCAGCCGGCCGAACAGGTACCAGTCGCCGACGAGGTCGCCTTGCTCGAACGTCTCCGCCATGGTGTACCCAATGATGCGGGACACTTCGGGTCCGCGCTGCTCCACGCGGGAGAGCAGCGCATGATCCCAGTAGCTCAAGCCTTTGCGCCGGTCGGGAAACCGCCGGGTCATCAACTGCAACGCTAGCTTGAGCCAGCGGCTCGCTTCCGGATGCTCACGCGCGAAACCCGAAAGCAGCGCGGGATCGGGCGACGTGAGTGCCGCCCACGCATTCAGATATTGCTGCGCGACATCGTCCCGCATCGGTTTGGGTTCCGGAGCGGCACGCATTTGAGCTTCATTGAGCTCGCCCAATCCGATGATGCGGCGACTGTTCATCATCTCGCACTCCACGAGCGCGATTCGCGAAGTATCCCCGCCGACGAGTTTTACGAGATGCACAACGAACGCTATGAACAGCTGCTCGCTCACGCCGGTGGCTGCCCAGATGTTCACGCACTCGGCATCCGCTAGCCGCTGTGCGTTGTCGACCAGGTTGAAGCGCGAATGCACGTGCTCACCGGCGTTGCCGGGAACGAAGCTGCTCCAGTATTCGAAGCGCCGCTTGCTCCACTCGGCGAGGTCGACGCCGTTCGGCGTCGGCCCGCAGGACAGCACATCCTGGTCAATCAACAGGCGATCGCGGGCATAGAACACCCGCGTGAAGATGCCGCCCGCGGAGTCGCCCAGGATGACGTGCAAGCCTGGCGGCAGCAGTTTGATCACCGCAACACCTCGCGGGCGCGCAGGGGACGCACGCTGTCGGGATCGCCGGAATTGGGCGTGCGACTAGGCATTAGGAGTCGATCCTAACGCGAGTGCTTGAAAACGGGCGGGCTGGAATTGGTTTCTGTGGAGTAGTCGGACCAGTTGTCAGACGGGCCTTACCCCAAGCCGCCAATCGCGGCCCACGCGGCGGGCAGCCGCGTGGGACGCGTAGCCAATTACGGCTTGCTTGGAGT
>DATHJZ010000162.1:0-11524 GCA_035286365.1 Steroidobacteraceae bacterium
ACGTTCAGGAATAGATCGTCCGCCTGATCCTTCCCTAAGGAGCGCCCGCGCCGCCATGGATTATGCGTCGACGCTCCTTCAGCTTCTGCCCAGTGCCCGGCGACTGCCGGGCCTGCGCGAGCTGCTCAACAGCATCGAGACGTACCTCCCGGCCGAACAGGTCGATCGGGTGCGCGCGGCCGTGGAATTCGGTGCCGAGGCGCACGAGGGCCAGAAGCGCCTTTCGGGCGAGCCGTACATCGCCCACCCGCTCGCGGCCGCGCAGATTCTCGCCGACCTGCACCTCGACCCCGACACGATCATCGCGGCGATCCTGCACGACGTCATCGAAGACACACCGATCTCGAAAGAGGATCTCTCGGCGAAATTCGGCGCGCCGGTGGCCGAGATCGTCGACGGTGTAACGAAGCTCGACCAGATCCAGTTCAAGTCGCGCGCCGAGGCGCAGGCGGAATCCTTCCGCAAGATGGTACTGGCGATGGTGCGCGACCTGCGCGTGATCCTCGTGAAGCTCGCCGACCGCACTCACAACATGCGCACGCTCGATGCGATGGCACCCGCGCGGCGCCGCGCGGTGGCGCGCGAGACGCTCGACATCTACGCGCCCATTGCCGGACGCCTCGGGCTCTACAACATGAAGCTCGAGCTCGAGGATTTAGGCTTCGAGGCCGCGTTTCCCCATCGCTACAAGGTGCTCGATCGCGCACTGAAGAAAGCGCGCGGCAACCAGAAGCAGTTCCTCAACAAGATCGCCGAGACGATGCGCATCGCGCTGGTGAAGGCCGATCTCAAGGCCGATGTCAGCACGCGCGAGAAACATCTGTACAGCATCTACAGCAAGATGCTGCGCAAGGCCGCGCCGCTGTCGGAGATCGTCGACGTGTTCGGTTTGCGCGTGGTGGTCGACAAGGCGGACTCCTGTTATCGCGCGCTCGGCGTCGTGCATGCGGCGTACAAGCCGATGCCGGGCCGCTTCAAGGATTACATCGCGATTCCACGCGTCAACGGCTATCAATCGCTGCACACCACCTTGTTTGGACCCAACGGCATTCCGATCGAGGTGCAGATCCGCACCGAGGACATGCATCGCGTGGCCGAAGCCGGCATCGCCGCGCACTGGAAATACAAGGTCAACGAGAGCGAAGGCGGCCAGGACGACCGCGCGCGCGAGTGGCTCGCGAATCTGGTCGACATGCAGGAAGGCGGCAGCTCCGAGGATTTCCTCGAGAGCGTCAAGGTCGACCTGTTCCCCGACAAGGTCTACGTGTTCACGCCCAAGGGCGAGATCCTGCGGCTGCCGCGCGGCGCCACCGTGGTGGACTTCGCCTACGCCGTGCACACGGACGTCGGCAACCGCTGCGTCGCCGCCAAGGTAGATAGGCGACTGACTCCGTTGCGTACACCGCTGCGTAACGGCCAGACGGTGGAGATCATCACGGCGAAGGGTGCGATGCCGAATCCGTCGTGGGTGAACTTCGTCGTGACCGCCAAGGCCAGGGCCGCCGTGCGCCACTATCTGAAAGGCCTGCGGCGACAGGAAGCGATCGAGCTCGGCGCGCGACTCATCAACCAGGCGCTGGGCGAGTTCCGGCTGTCACTCGAAGAGGTGGCGGCCGAAACGTTGAATGCCGCCGTCGTCGAGCTCGGCATGCACGACGTCGACGAGCTCTACGAAAAGGTGGGTTTGGGCGAACGCCTCGCGCCGCTGGTCGCGCGCCGCCTGCTGCCGACCAAGGCGAGTGAGGAATCATTCTCCGGCGCGCCCGCGCCTCTGGCCATTGCGGGAACCGAGGGTCTGCTGGTGGCTTACGCACGCTGCTGCTTCCCGATTCCCGACGATCCGATCTTCGCGTTCCTGTCAGCGGGCCGCGGCGTCGTGGTGCACCGGGAAAACTGCGTCAACGTCGAGGACTATCGCAAGCATCCCGAGAACTGGCTGCCGGTGGCCTGGCAGGCAACCACCGACAAGGTATTCAGCTCGGAAATCCGCGTCGAAGTTGCCAACAAGATGGGTGTGCTGGCTGCCGTGGCCGCGGCGATTTCCTCCGGCGATACCAACATCGAACGCGTCGCGGTCGAAGAAAAGGACGCTGACAGTTCCTCGCTGGTGTTCGAGCTGCGAGTGCGCAATCGCGAGCATCTCGCGCGCGTCGTGAAAGTCATCCGGCGCATGCCCGAAGTCTTGAAGGTCACGCGTACAATTGCCAGCCACGGCCGCGCCGCGCGCGCGCCCGACTAGCTCGTCAGGTTTCCAGGAGTTTCGCGATGACTATCGTTCGCATGGCCATCCATTCGGATCAGGCCCCGAAGGCCATTGGCCCCTATTCACAGGCCATCCGTGTCGGCGACACGGTGTACATGGCGGGCCAGATCCCGCTCGATCCAGTCACCATGCAGATGGTCGAGGGCGACTTCGAGAAAGAAGCGCGCCGCGTGTTCGAAAACATCAAGGCGGTGATCGCGGCCGCGGGCGGCACGTTCGACCAGGTCGTGAAGGTGACGATCTTCCTCACCGACTTCGTCAACTTCGCGAAGGTGAACGAGATCATGGCGCAGTATTTCAAAGAGCCCTTTCCGGCTCGTTCGACGGTCGCGGTAGCGGCGCTGCCGCGCAATGCGCGCGTCGAAGTCGAGTGCACGCTGCAGCTCGGCTGAGGATTTCCCGACTACCGTGGCAACTCCAGCGCCACACGTCCCGCCGCACGAACAACGTCCGGTCGGCTCGTTGCGTGGCGTCGGTCCTGCACTCGCGGAAAAACTCGAGAAGCTCGGGGTCACGCAGGTGCAGGATCTGCTGTTCGTGCTGCCCACGCGCTACGAAGATCGTACGCAGATTTCGGAGATCGGTGCGGTGCGCGCGGGGCTGCGCGCGGTGGTCGAAGGCGAAATCCAGCTCACCGAGGTCGCCTATCGGCGTCGACGCCAGCTGTTGTGCCGTATCACCGACGGCACCGGCTCGCTCACCTTGCGCTTCTTCTACTTTTCGGGTGCGCAGCAGGCGGGCCTCGCACGCGGCACGCGCCTGCGCTGTTTCGGCGAAGTGCGCCGCGGCCCGCTCGGCCTCGAGATCGTGCACCCCGAGTACCGCCGCCTCGCCGACGCCGCGGCGCCGCTCGAAGAGGTTCTCACGCCTATCTACCCGACCACCGAAGGCGTGCCGCAGGCACGCTTGCGTTCATTGATCGACCTGGCACTGCAGGAGGCCGAAAGAGCCGGGGTACGCGACTGGATCCCGCCGGCAATGCTGACGAAGCTCGAGTTGCCGTCGCTCGTGGATGCGCTTTCGATGATGCATCGCCCGCCGCGCGATGTTCATCTCGGCGAGCTGCTCTCCGGCCGTCATCCCGCGCAGCGCCGCCTCGCCTTCGAAGAACTGCTGGCGCACCAGTTGTCGTTGCGGCTCCTGCGGCAGACGATCAAGGCGGATCCGGCCGAGCCGCTGCGCGATTCCGACCAGCTCGAACAGCGGCTGCTGAAATCACTGCCCTTTGCGCTCACCGGCGCGCAGCGCCGCGCGCTGGACGAGGTCGACCGCGATCTGCTCACCGATCGGCCGATGGTGCGCCTCGTGCAGGGCGATGTGGGCTGCGGGAAGACCGTGGTAGCGGCCGCGGCCGCGGCGCGCACCGTGGGTTCGGGATTGCAGGTGGCGTTCATGGCGCCCACCGAGCTGCTGGCAGAACAGCACGCGAAGAATTTCGAACAGTGGTTCCGGCCGCTCGAGATTCCCGTTGCGCTCGTGACCGGCTCGTTGCCGGCGCGCACGCGGCGCAGTGCGCTCGAGGCAGCCGCGAGCGGCGAGATCAAACTCGTCATCGGCACGCATGCGCTGTTTCAGGAATCGATGGAATTCGCGCGCCTCGGCCTGGTCATCGTCGACGAGCAGCATCGCTTCGGCGTGCATCAGCGCCTGGCGCTGCGCGAGAAGGGCGCGCGCGGCGGCCAGTTGCCACACCAGCTGATCATGACGGCGACGCCCATCCCGCGCACGCTGGCCATGACCGCTTACGCCGATCTCGATGTGTCGGTGATCGATGAACTGCCGCCCGGCCGCACACCGGTGAAAACCGTGGTGCTGCCCGAGAGTCGTCGCGACGAGATCGTGCAGCGCATTCACCGGCAGGTGCTCGAGGGCCGGCAGGCGTACTGGGTCTGTCCGCTCATCGATGAATCGGAAGAGCTGCGCTACCAGGCCGCCGAGGAGACCGCCGCCGCGCTGGCGGAAGCATTGCCGGAGGTGCGTGTCGGTCTCGTGCACGGCCGCATGCCGGCGCGCGAGAAGGAACGCGGCATGTACGCGTTCAAGGCCGGCACGATCGGGTTGTTAGTTGCCACCACGGTCATCGAAGTCGGCGTCGACGTGCCCAATGCCACGCTCATGGTCATCGAGAACGCCGAGCGCATGGGACTCGCGCAGTTGCACCAGCTGCGCGGGCGCGTCGGTCGCGGCGCGCACGAGAGCCACTGCGTGTTGTTGTACGGCGGCAAGTTGAGCGAAATGGCGCGCGCGCGGCTCGCGGCGATCCGCGAAACCAACGACGGGTTCGAGATCGCGCGTCGCGATCTGGAACTGCGCGGCCCCGGCGAACTGCTCGGTACCCGGCAGACGGGCCTGGCCGAAATGCGCGTTGCCGATCTGATGCGCGATGCGGATCTGCTGCCGGAAGTGCAATCCGCCGCCGAGCTGCTGCTTGGACATAATCCTGAAGCCGTGAGCGGACTTACGCGGCGCTGGGTCGGAGCGGGCGAGCGCTACGGCCGGATCGGGTAGGGCCCTGTCTCACGGTTTGAGCGCATAGATTAAGAATGCGGGTTGAGCTCCAAATGCGAATCATTTACATTCGTAGCCCAGACCCATGGCCGTCCAGCTCATCAACGACATGCCCGATGCCGAGGTTCACCGCGGTGAACCGGTGCGGGAGTTCCTGCGCGCATTGAATGCGCCGCGCGCGGAGAAGTCGGTTCCCAGCCGTACCTCTGGCCGCGCGACCATTCTCGGGGCGACGATCGCTCTGCACGTGATCGCCATCGTCGGATTTCTGCAGATGAAGATGCACGAGCAGTCCAGAGAAACTGCGGCGCCCATCATCGCTTCGCTCATCGAAGCGCCCGCGCAGCCGGACGAGACGCCACCGCAGTACACGCCGCCACCGATGAACGTGGTCTATTCGTTGCCGACTCCGCAGGACCTCTCGATTGAAACCGAGACCGCCATTACTGTCCCGGAGCCGACTACGAACGCGATCGCGCCGAATTCAACGAGCGTCGCGCCGCCCATGATCGACTCGGTCGAGTACGTTCGTGCACCGCCGCCGGTGTACCCGCGGGAGTCGCAGCGCAAGCGCGAGCACGGCACCGTGGTGTTGCGTGTGCTGGTCGATGCGCTGGGCCGGCCCGCGCAGATCCAGGTCGAACGCTCCAGCGGTCATGAACGTCTCGACACGGCCGCTCGTGACGCCGTGTCGAAATTTCTCTTCAGGCCGTACGAAGTCGACGGCATCGCAAAGCCCGCGCAGGTCCTGATCCCGATCGGCTTCGAACCGCGCGCCAGCTGAAGCAGCGCGGCGCGCTATGATGCGCGCCAGTGGCTAACCAGCTCCTGACCGATTTCGATTTAACGCCGCCGCCGTCCAACGCGCGGCTCACCGCTGCGCGCTATTCGCGCCGCATCCGCGATCTCATCGAGCTCGCGCGCCTGCACCGGCCGATCGGCATCTGGCTGCTGTTGTGGCCGGTGTTGTGGGCCGTATGGATCGCCGGTGCATCGCATCCCAGCCCGCAGGTCGTGGTCATCTTCGTGCTGGGCACGGTCGCGATGCGTTCGGCGGGCTGCGTGATCAACGACCTTTTCGATCGCGACTTCGATCCGTTCGTGAAGCGCACCCGCGACCGGCCGGTGGCGTCGCGGCGCATTTCACCCGCCGAGGCGGCGGTGTGGTTTCTCGCGCTCATTTCGGTAGCGCTGGCGCTGGTGCTGCAGCTCGATCCGTTCACCATCCGCATGTCGGTGTTCGGCGCGTTCCTCGCGGTCACCTACCCCCTGTTCAAGCGCTTCTTCCCATTGCCGCAGTTCTACCTGGGCGTGGCGTTCAGCTGGGGGGTGCCGATGGCGTTCAATGCGCAGAACGGCAACGTTCCACGCGTCGCGTGGATCATCTTCTTCGCCGGCATCATTTGGGCGGCCATCTACGACACGATGTACGCGATGGTCGATCGCGACGACGACCTGAAGATCGGCGTGAAATCGAGCGCCATCGTATTCGGCGACATGGATCGGCTCATCATCGGCGTGTTGCAGGCGCTGATGTTGTTCGCGTTGTATCTCGTCGGCACGAACATGGAATTCGGCTACTGGTACAACGCCGGGCTGGTTGGCGCCGCAGTGTTCTTCGCCTGGCAGCAGTGGCTGATTCGCGCGCGCAAACCCGAGGACTGCTTCGCGGCCTTCCTCAACAATCAGTACGTCGGGCTCGCGATTTTCATCGGTATCCTGCTCGAGTACGCGTTCAGCACGCGCTAGCGGAAATCGACCTGGTAGATAGCCAGTTCAAGGCATCACCTGTCCACCGTTGACGTGGATGTTCTGGCCGGTGATGTAGCCGCTCAACGAGGCCGAAGCGAGAAACAGGAACGCGCCGACGCAATCCTGCGGCGTGCCGACGCGCCCGAGCGTCACGGCCTTGCGCATGGCTTCCATGCGCTCCGGCGGTGTCGCGGCATGAAACGGCGTGGCGATGACGCCCGGAGACACCGTGTTCACGCGAATGCCGCGAGCGCCGAGATCGCGTGCCAGGTGGCGCGTGAGGTTGTGGATGAACGCCTTGGCCGAAGCGTAGATGGCCGAACCCGGACCGCCGCCGTCGAAGCCGGCAATCGAGCCCACATTTATCACCGCCGGCGCCGTGCTCTTTTCGAGGAACGGCAGCGCGGCGCGCACCGCGTGAATCACCGCGCGCACGTTGAGGTCGAACACGGCATCGATCAGCGCATCGTCGATGTCGGCGAACGGCCGGCGTTCGATCAGCGCGCCGGCGTTGTTGATGAGAATGTCGAGCCCGCCCAGCGCCTGCGCGGCCTCGCCCACCACGCGCCGCGCCGCGCCGCGCTCTGTAAGATCCGCGCGCAGCAGGACGGCTTTCGCGCCCTGCGATTCGATCTGCGCCGCGACCGCGCGCGCCTCAGCCTCGTGCTCGCGAAAGTGGATTGCCACCGAGCAGCCTTGCGCACCGAACGCCGCAGCAGCGGCGGCGCCAATGCCCGTGCTTGCGCCCGTGACGAGTACGCGTTTGCCGGCCAGGTCTTCGATCTTCAATTGCGACCCCTCGAGAAAGTGTCAATCGATAAACGGTTCAACGTTCTCACGCTCGCCGATCAGAAACGCATCCGCCACCAGCTGCATCGGCCGCCAGTCCACTTCGGACTTGCGCGCCTCGCACAATTCGGCGAAGCGCTCGTACAGCCGCGCGTATTCGCCACGCAGATCGCCCGGCTCCTGCTTGGCGCCGTCGATGGAGAACTGGCTGCCGCCCATTGCGAGTTTGAGTGTGCCCTGGTCGGTCTCGAGGTCGATGTCCCAGGTCTGCACGCCGGTATGGCGAAAATCGAACTCCGCGTCGATGGCCACGCCGTCCTCGGTGCGCATTTTCAGATCTACGGCAATCGGCGCCTGCTTGTTGGCGGGGAACTTGAGGTGCGCGGCGGTCACCAACACTTCCGCCGCAAGTATCTCGGTGAGCATCGACAACGCATTGATGCCGGGGTCGAAAACGCCATAGCCGCCGGCTTCCCAGATCCATTGTTGACCGGGATGCCAGACGCGCACGTCTTCCTTCCACACGATGCGGCCGCGCTTGAGCGCGCGCCGGCTCAGCCAATCGCGCGCCGGCGACACGCCTGCGGCGAAACGCGAATGCCAGCTCTGAAACAGCGTCGGACCGAGCCGGGCCGCGCGCGCGGCCAGCAACGCGATCTCGCGCGTGGTGGGGGCCGGCGGCTTTTCGAGCAGCACATGTTTGCCGGCCTCGAGCGCGAGTGCGGCGGCGGAAAAATGCGCTTGGGGTGGCGTGCAGATGGAAATGCAGTCGATGTCTGGCCGACCGGAGAGCATCGCAGGCAGGTCGGAGAAGTTCGCCACGCCATCGACACGCGCATTGCGGCTGGCGCAGGCGACCAATTCGAAGCGCTCGCTCGCCTGCAGCACGGGGATGTGCTGATCCCGCGCGATTTTGCCGATGCCGATCAGACCCACGCGCAGACGTCTCATGCCTTCATCCCCCTCCAGGTGCGATTCATCGTAGCAAAAGGCGGCCGGTCATCGCCCGACGCTGCAATCCAGCCGGTGCGGCCGCCTATCAGAAGTGTATGCGAACGTGCAGCTAGCGCCTCGCATCCGGACATTGGACAGCGGCAGGACATGCAGCGGGGGCTAGGCGCGTGCGCGCCAAGTAGGCAACATGCCGCAGCGGTGCATTGGCGAGGGGTCTTTCGGACAATGAGTTCGCATTTTTTACGCAACGGCGGCCACTGATGCCGCGCGCCGCTTTCATCGCCGGCGACTGGGGCACGAGCCAGCTGCGCCTGTACCTGTGCGACGCCGCTAACAACGTGCTCGAGGCGCGCGTGGCGCGCGGCGCCGCGGCCGCGCGCGGCGAACACGAACAGGTGCTCGACGGCGAAATCGCCGGCTGGGAGAACTCCGCCGGTCCGTTGCCGGTGGTGTTGTGCGGCATGATCGGCTCGAGCATCGGCTGGGTGCAGGCACCCTATCTACCCGCGCCGGCGGATCCGCAGGGCCTGGCCGCGGCGTGCGTTTCCCTGCGCGGCGGACGCGTGTTGATCGTGCCCGGAGTGAGCTGCAGCAATTGCCTGGCGGCGCCCGACGTCATGCGCGGCGAAGAAACGCAGATTCTCGGCGCGCTCAAGCTCGATCCCCGCCTGCGCATCGGTCAGCACCTCGTCTGCCTGCCGGGCACACACACCAAGTGGGTCGTGGTGCGCGGCGGTGCCATCGTCGAATTCCTGACGGCACCGACCGGCGAGCTGTTCGAGCTGCTGAGCAAACACAGCGTGATGGTGCGTGACGGAGCCGACGAGCGCGCCATGAACGACACGGCTTTCGAAGCCGGGCTCGAGCGCGTGCGCGCGCTGCCGGGCGTGGAACTGCTGCACCGGATCTTCGAGGTCCGCAGCCGGCGGTTGTTGGCGCAGATGCCGCCAGAAGATGCCGCGAGCTATATGTCCGGGTTGTTGATCGGCAGCGACGTCGCGGGCGCGGCGCGCGTCTTCGCGGATGAAATCCGCGACAAACCGGTGTACCTGATCGCCGCGCCCGGCCTGGTGCGGGCCTATTCGACCGCGCTGCGCGCGTTCGGGCTCGCGCCTGACGTCATCGATGGCGGCTCGGCATCGCTGGCCGGCCTCGGCGAGATTTTCCGGCTGTCGCAGCCGGGAGGAGCGCAACGTGCCACCGGCTGACCCGGCAACGGTTGTCGTCGCGATCCTGCGCGGCCTCACGCCAGATCGCGCCTTGTCCGTGGGCGGCGTGTTGCGTGGCGCCGGCATCCGCATCCTCGAGGTGCCGCTCAATTCACCGGACCCCTACAAGAGCATCGAAATCCTGGCCGCCGAGTCCGGCGGTGACTGCCTGGTTGGCGCGGGCACGGTGCTCAGCCCCGAACAGGTCGAGCGCACGCATGCCGCCGGCGGCCGCCTCGTCGTTTCCCCCAACACCAATCCCGCGGTGATCCGCGCCGCGCTGACGCGCGGCATGCAGGTGATGCCCGGGTTCGCCACGGCCAGCGAAGCATTCATCGCGGTCGAAGCCGGCGCGACCATTCTCAAACTGTTCCCGGCCGCGACTTACGGACCGAAGCATCTGCGCGCGTTGCGCGACGTGCTGCCGGCGGCCACGAAGATCTATCCGGTGGGCGGCATCGGCGCCGCGGACGTAGCGCCGTGGCTCGAAGCGGGCGCCGCCGGTTTCGGTTTTGGTTCGGAACTGTTCAAGCCTGCTTACACACTCGAAGAAATAACGGCGCGGGCCGCGCGGGTCGTCGAGGCCCTCGGCAAGCGACCGACCTAACAAGCACCTCTGGGGGTTCGACATGGCTCTATCCACTCTCGATATCGCAATCGTCGCGATCTACGCAGTTTTCATTTTCGTGCTGGCACAATGGGTGTCGCGCGAAAAGGATCAGCACCAGAAGAGCGCGCAGGACTACTTCCTCGCCTCGCGCGCGTTGCCCTGGTGGGCCATCGGCACCTCGCTGATTGCCGCGAACATCTCGGCCGAGCAGATCGTCGGCATGTCGGGATCCGGTTACGTGATGGGCATGGCGATCGCGTCCTACGAATGGATGGCGGCGCTCACGCTGATCGTCGTCGGCAAGTGGATCCTGCCGGTGTTCCTCAAGAACGGCATCTACACGATGCCGGAATTCCTCGAAAGGCGTTACAGCCCGGCCGTTCGCAACGTCATGGCTGTCTTCTGGCTCGCGTTGTACATTTTCGTGAACCTCACCTCGATCCTGTGGCTCGGCTCGCTCGCGGTGAATGCGATTGCTGGGGTCGACCTGCAGATCGCGATCACCGGGCTCGCGGTCTTCGCGCTCGCGTACGCGCTGTACGGCGGCCTGAAAGCGGTGGCGTTGACCGACATCGTGCAGGTCTCGCTGCTGGTGCTCGGCGGCATCATCATCACGTGGATTTCGCTGGACAAGGTCGGCGACGGCGCAGGCGTCATCGCGGGCTTCCAGACTTTGACGACGAAGTATCCCGAAAAGTTCGACATGATCCTGTCGCCCGACAGCCCGCACTACAAGGACCTGCCGGGCCTCGCCGTGTTGTTAGGCGGCATGTGGATGATGAACGTCAGCTATTGGGGCTTCAATCAATACATCATCCAGCGCGGTCTCGCGGCCAAGAGCGTGAACGAAGCGCAGAAGGGCATCGTGCTCGCCGCGTTCCTCAAGCTGATCATGCCGGCGATCATCGTCATCCCCGGGATCGCGGCGCTGGTGCTCGTGCCCGGGCTCGAGCGCACCGACCAGGCCTACCCGAGCCTGATGGCCATGCTGCCTACCGGCATCAAGGGCATCGTGTTCGCAGCGCTGGTGGCGGCGATCGTCGCGTCGACCGGCTCGAAGATCAATTCGATCGCGACCATCTTCACGATGGACCTGTATCGCGCCTGGCGGCCCAACACCGAGCAGAAGACGCTCGTTCGCGTGGGCCGCATCGTCGCGGTGGTGTCGGTAGTCATTGCAATCTTCATCACCAAGCCGTTTCTGAGCAATTTCGGCCAGGGCTTCCAGTACATCCAGAACTTCACGGGATTCGTCACGCCGGGCATCTGCGTGATCTTCCTGCTCGGCCTGTTCTGGGCGCGCACCACGGCAACCGCGGCGATGGTTTCAATGCTCGCGACCGTCGTGCTGTCCTGGGTGTTCTACAAATACCTGCCCGACTACCCATTCATGAATCGCGTGGGCTGGTGCTTCGTCGCGGGAATCGTGATCGCAGTGGT
>DATHJZ010000163.1:0-31696 GCA_035286365.1 Steroidobacteraceae bacterium
GGTTTGTGTGCGTCGAGCACCCGTGGCAGGCGCGCAAGTCCGCCTTGCGTGGTTTCTCCACTCACGCTGGCATTGACCACGCCGTATCCGTACCCTTCGGAGGCGAGCCGCTTGCCGAGCAGGTTTACCCAGCCTTCTTGAACCTTGATGCCGTATCCGGCGCTGAGACTGTCGCCCAGCACAACGATGGTGCGAGGTACGGGAGTGGCGGCGCTCGCGGGCATCACCAACGCGACCAGCAACACCAACCTGAAGAATCTGATGAGCGTACTCAAAGCCGAAAACCTCACAAAAAAGGTTACCAGTCCCGAAGGGATGCTGACCATCGTGGACACCGTGTCATTGGACATCGCCGCTGCCGAATCAGTTGCGATCGTCGGGGCCTCCGGGGCCGGTAAATCTACGCTGCTTGCGTTGCTGGCTGGCCTCGATTCTCCGACTTCCGGACGCATTACCCTCGCGGGTGCCGACTTGACGGCGCTCGACGAAGACGGGCGCGCGCGCCTGCGGGCGGAACGCGTCGGTTTCGTCTTCCAGGCATTCCACCTGGTGCCGTCGCTCACAGCGCTCGAGAACGTGATGTTGCCGCTCGAGCTGGCGGGCAGAAGCGACGCGCGCACTGCCGCCACCGAGACGCTTGGGCGCGTGGGGCTCGCGCAGCGTACCGGGCACTACCCGCGCCAGCTCTCCGGCGGCGAACAGCAACGAGTCGCGATCGCACGCGCCTTCGTCACGCGTCCGGCGGTTCTGTTTGCCGACGAACCGACCGGGAATCTCGACCAGCACACGGGCGAGAAGATCGTCTCGCTGCTGTTCGATCTCAACGCGCAGTCGCACACCACGCTCGTGCTCGTCACACACGATCGCGCGGTCGCGTCGCGCTGCGGACGGGTACTGCAGATGGACTCGGGTCAGCTCAAATGAAGGTCGCGTCGTGAGAGCGCTGGCCATCGCATTGCGGATGCTGGTCCGTGAATGGAAGTCGGGCGAGCTTGGCGTGCTGGTGCTCGCGATCACGGTCGCCGTGGCCGCGCTCACCGGCGTCGGATTCCTGGTGGACCGCATCAGCGCGGCGGTCGACAACCAGGCGGGCGAAGTTCTCGCCGCCGATCTGCGGCTGGAATCCGCGCGCCCGATCGACGCCAAGGCCTCGAACGAAGCCACGAAGCGCGGCATCAGGATCGCGCGCAGCACGGGCATGTTCAGCGTGGTGTTCAATGGCGACGTGAGTCAACTGACCGCGGTGCGCGCCGTGTCGCCGGAGTATCCGCTGCGCGGTAAGGTCATGCTCTCGGACGAAGCCTTCGGCAAGCCGACGCCGGTGGTCGGCAATCCCGGCCGCGGTGAGGTCTGGCCGGATTCGCGTCTCGCGGCCGCACTCGGTGCGAATATCGGTACCGAGCTTGCGATCGGCGCCAGCAAGTTTCGCGTCGCGCGCATCATGATCAGCCGGCCTGATCAGGGCGCGACGTTCGTCGATCTCGCGCCGAGCCTGCTGATGAACGAAGAGGACATCGCCGCCACTCAGCTCATCCAGCCCGGCAGCCGGCTGACGCGCGCACTGTTGTTCGCGGGCGGGCGCAACGATATCGATTCCTTCGAGGAATGGCTCAAGGCCAACAAGCAGGAAGCCGAGCGACTCCTCGACGTCGATGAGACGGCGCCGCAGATCAAGACGGCCATCGACCGCGCCGGGCGCTTCCTGAGTCTCGCGAGCCTCGTCGCGGTGCTGCTGTGCTCGATCGCGGTTGCCATGGCTGCACGTCGCTATGTGCACCGCCATCTCGACTCCGTGGCGCTGATGAAGACACTCGGGGCAACGCGTGCGTTCACGCTCACGGTGAGCCTCACCCAGCTCGTGATGGTCGGGTTGTTAGCCGCCATCCTGGGTTCGATCCTGGGCTTCGGTGCCCAGGCGTGGCTGGTCATTGCGCTCGCCGATCTGCTCAAGGGCGATCTGCCACCGCCAAGCCTTGCGCCGCTCGGCATCGGCTTCCTCACCGCAGTCGCGGTGTTGGGCGGGTTTGCGCTGCCGCCGCTGCTGCAGCTGTCGCGCACGCCGGCATTGCGCGTCCTGCGTCGCGACATCGGCCCGCCCGCACCGCTCGTCATCCTCGCCTTCGGGCCGGCGGTGCTGGCCATCGTGTTCCTGGTTTATTGGGTATTGCGCGACGTGGGCATCTTCCTCGGCTTCGTGGGCGGATTGGCCGCATTCGTGGTGATCGTCGCGACCGCCGGCTGGCTGCTGGTCAAGCTAACTACCCGGTTCCGGGGCGGCGTGGGCGTGTCGTGGCGCTACGGCATCGCCAATCTCGGCCGACGCCGGACCGAAAGCGTGGTGCAGCTCACCGCGTTCGCGCACGGCATCATGATGCTGCTGCTGCTCGCGGTGGTCCGTAACGATCTGCTCAACGACTGGCGCCGCAGCCTGCCAGCCGACACACCTAACTTTTTTTTCATCAACATCCCGCCGGACGAACACCAGGCGTTCGCCAAGTTCCTGGCGGACCGCGGCGCACAGCGTGCCCGCGCGCTGCCGATGGTTCGCGCGCGCATGACGCACATCAACGGCCAGGCGATCGACGCCATGAAGTTTGCGACGCCGCGCGCCCGCGAGTTCGCGACGCGCGACCAGAACATCACCTGGGCCGAACAACTCGGGCGCGACAACGAGATCACCGAGGGCCGCTGGTTCACTCCCGCAGATGCCGGCAAGCCGCTCGTTTCGGTTTCGACCGAATACGCGCAGGAGCTCAATCTCAAGCTTGGCGACACGCTGCAGTTCGATGTGGCCGGTGAGGCTCAGTCCGCGACCGTGACCAGCGTGCGCCGCGTGAAGTGGGACAGCTTTCAACCCAACTTCTTCCTGATGTTCGCGCCGGGCCTGCTGGAAGGTTCGCAGGGCACATGGATGACCGCGACGCATCTGGATGCGACCAACCCCAAGACCATCGGGGATCTCGTGCGGCGCTTCCCGAGCGTTTCGGTCTTCAACGTGGACGATCTGCTGCGTCAGGTCCGCTCGGTCATCGACAAGGCGCTGGCCGCCGTGCAAAGCGTCTTTCTCTTCACGCTCATGGCGGGCCTGGTGGTGCTGGTGGCGGCGGTGCAGGCGAGCCGCGAGGAGCGGCGCTATGAAAGCGCAATCCTGCGCACGCTCGGCGCGAATCGATCGACCGTGCTCAAAGGTCTGCTGGCGGAGTTCGCCGCGCTCGGCATTCTCTCAGGCACGCTCGCGGCGGCCGGCGCCTCCATCGCGGGTGCTTACATCGCCAAGCGAGTGCTGCAGATCCCCTATTCGCCAGACCCGTGGGTCTGGTTTTACGGCCTCGCCGGCGGTGGGTTGTTGGTCTGCTTCGCAGGTTGGGTGGTGACGCGTTCGGTGGTCAACCAACCGCCGGTGATTACGCTGCGGAGCGCCTGATGGCCGAAGAGAAGCTGCGGCGACGTTCCATGGTCGGCTGGTACGACCCGCGCGTGCTCGCGCACTCGGCCTACCAGGTGGCGATCGCCAATATCTTCGGCCGGCATTCCGACACACGCTTGATCGAGGCGCTGGCCAGCCAGCCGCAGAACGAATTCGACTATTCAGATCCCTCGGGCGCGGCGCCCGGCGATTTCTGGTTCGACTACACCGCCGATATCGGCGACGGCTGGAACTCGACCTTCGCCGTCGCCGATGCGATCGCGCGGCCCGTGCTCGGTTTGGAGTCAGCGGACGCGCGGGAGTTGACGCAGGCGGGTCGGCTGCTGGTGTTCGGCGGTGACGAGGTCTACCCCTATCCATCCCGCTCGGAATACACCGTGCGCACGGAAACGCCGTACAAGATGGCATTCGCCGGCCGCGCCCGGCCCGACGTGTTCGCGATTCCAGGCAACCACGACTGGTACGACAGCCTGGTCGCATTCTCGCGCGTCTTCTGTCGACCCGAGCGCGGCTTTGCCGGCTGCGCGACCCGCCAGACACGCAGCTACTTCGCGCTGAAGCTGCCAGCCAACTGGTGGTTGTTAGCCATCGATCTGCAGCTCGGCGCCGATCTAGACGAGCCGCAGGTGCAGTACTTTCAGAGAGTCGCGGCCCGCATGGACTCCTCCGCGCAGCTCATTTTCTGCGTGCCCGAGCCGCGCTGGATCCTCGAGGATGCTTACCCGAAGCACACGAGCTACGAAGAGCAATCAAGTACCCACTTCCTCGAGGAAAAAGTTTTCAAGCGCAAGGCGCGGGTATTCCTCACCGGCGATCTGCATTTCTACAAACGCCACGAAAACGCCGAGGGCATTCAGAAGATCACCGCGGGCGGCGGCGGTGCCTTCCTTCACCCCACGCATGCGCCGGCAACCAGACTCTTGCGCAACGAGTTCGAGCAGCGCGCGGCCTATCCTGACGAAAAGACTTCCGCGCGCCTGGCCTGGCGCAATTTTCTGTTTCCGTTCCTGAATCCAAAGGCCGGCTGGTTGTACGCGTTCCTGTATGCCATGTCGGCGTGGCTGGCATCGGCGAGCCTCGAAGCTTCGGATGTGATCGATCTGCCAACCGCACTCGGCGCCGCGATCAATGCCGCGGTTCGCGATCCGCTCAATGGAATGTGGCTGGTCACCATCATCGCGGGATTCATCTTCTTCACCGACACGCACGTTCGCTCGTGGCGCATCATCGGCGGCGCCAGTCACGCGCTGCTGCATCTGGCCGCGGCGTTCATGGTGGGATGGTGCGCGCTGCAGCTGACCACCCGCGGTTTTCATCTCGGCTACGGCAACGTGCCGCAGCTGCTGACCTCTGGTCTCATCTCGTTCGTGCTCGGCGCAATCGTCGGTTCGTTCATCCTGGGGTTCTATCTATTCGTTTCGATCCGCATCTTCGGGCGGCATTCGACCGAGGCTTTCTCGTCGCTGCGCATCCAGGATTTCAAGCATTGGCTGCGGCTCAAGATCGATGCGGCCGGCACGCTCACGATCTACTCGATCGCCATCGATCGGGTGCCGCGGCGCTGGCGCGCGACGATTCGTGGCGGAGAGGAAACGTTCGCGGCCGACGACGCGAGTGCCAGCGTCCCACGGCTCATCGACAAGGTCTCCGTGCGCGGCTGAATGCCGGCGCGGCGTCAGCCTTCAGCGGCTGACCGTGAAGCGGAACCACGCGACGGGGAGGCCCTCGCGGCGCATGTTCAGGCCGTCGAGCTGCACCATGTAGTCGCCGGGCCCGAACGCGCCCGCGTTGAGCGAGAGGCGCACGTGGCCGTTCGAATCCTTGGCAATGCCGTCGATGACGGCGACACGTCCCTGGTTCACGCGATCGATCGACACCTTGAACGTGCCGTAACGCGTCCAGGAAAGGTCCGCCTTGAACTCGGCGAAGTCGCCGGAGCTAATCGAGACGATCGACGCTGCCGGTGGACCGTTGCGGGAGGTGCCGACGATGATCGTGCGTTTGTGCGTCGATGGCGCGATCGGGCGTTCGTGATTTTCCAGCTTGAGCTTGGCGATGGTCGATTCGCGCGACGACACTTGCATGGCGAGCACGGCGCAGCCGATCAACGCAGCCGCTGCCAGCGCCGCGGCGCCGATGCCAAAGGCCGGCTTCTCCCAGGCCTTTTTTTGCTTCTCGGCCCAAGGTTCTGCCACGCCCGCCGCGTCTAACAGACGCAGACCCGCATTGACCTTCTCGGGGAGCCCCAGCTCCTCGATGAGTTGCGGTCGCTGACGAATCAGTTTTTCGAAATCGGTGACGCCCTTGGGCGGCAGACGGCCGGCGAGATATCGCTCGACGATCTGGTTCTTGATGATGAATTCACGATCCATTGCGGGTGCAGGCGTGCCCGGCGCAAATGCGCCTGCGCCTTGGGCGTTGGTTACACCAGAGGTATCGATACGAGTCGCAGCTTCCATCGTGATTCAAAATTCCGCACAGTTAGAACACCCGGCGCGCGGCCGTCGATGCCGGCGCGAACGCGCCGCAAAAACGCCAGGCGCCATTCGGGTTGGTAACGGCCGTTGGTCCTACAGGATCGCACGCGCTTATGCTGCGATTCTTATGTCTGTAAGCCGCTGCGCCGTTTCACATTCCACGTACCGGTTCCCCCCGAACCTGCGACGTGGTTCGCAGTTTGTCTTTTTCCAATGAGGATTACGCGTTCATGAAGTCTTTCCGCAAACCGCTCGCCATTGCCATCGCCGCGTGCCTGGGCGCGGCGCACGCTGCCTCGGCCGCCGAGTCCTCCTCGACCGCGATCACCATCTACAGCTCGGCGCAGCCCGGCGCGATTTCGCCCGAGTTCTATCGCCCGGTACCAGGGCAGGGTGTGCCCAACGCGATGTCAGTGCCGGGATATGCGCTGGTGCGCGACGATCGCGACATCAAGATCAACCGCGGCCGCTCGCAGCTGTCGTTCACCGATGTCGCGGCGCTGATCGATCCGACTACCGTGACTTTCACCTCGCTGTCGGATCCGGCGACGCGCGTGCTGGAGCAGAATTTCCAGTTCGACCTGGTGAGTACGCAGAAGCTCCTGCTCAAGTTCATCGACAAGCAGATCACTGTCGACAAGAACGTCGGCAACACAGTGACGCCGATCACCGGCACGCTGCTGTCGGCGGTCGACGGCATCGTGCTGCGCGGCAACGATGGCTCTATCTACTCGCTGCCGGCGTACACCTCGGTCAGGTTCCCGGACCTGCCGGGCGGCCTGAATACGCGTCCGACCCTCGTATGGGACGTTTCGTCCCCGGCCGGCGGCACGCAGAAAACGCGCGTCACCTACCAGACCGGTGGCATCACCTGGTGGGCCGACTACAACCTCACTTTCAACGAAGGTACGGATGCGAACAGCGGGCTGCTCGATCTTTCGGCCTGGGTGAGCATCATCAACCAGTCGGGCGCCACCTTTGACAACGCCAAGCTCAAGCTCATCGCCGGAGACGTGAACCGCGTGCAGCCGGAGGCCGACATGCGCGCCCGGCGCGAGGTCATGATGAAGGCGTCCATCGTCGAGGGCGACGTCGCGGGTTTCGCGCAGAAGGACTTCTTCGAATTCCATCTCTACACGCTCGGCCGCCCGACTACGCTGCCTAACAACTCCACCAAGCAGATCGAACTGTTCGATGAGGCGAAACAGATTCCCGCGAAAAAGGTGCTCACGTACTACGGCGCGCCGCAGCCGTATTTTTATCCGACGCCGTATACCGACCGGAATATGGGCGTCGCAATGAACACCAAGGTGGACGTGTACCTCGAGTTCAAGAACGACAAGCAGTACGGCCTGGGCGTGCCACTGCCCGCCGGCCGCCTGCGCGTGTCGCAAGTCGACAAGGCGGACGGCAGCATGGAATTCATCGGCGAGGACAAGATCGACCACACGCCGAAGGACGAGCAGGTCCACATCAAGCTCGGCTCCGCCTTCGACGTCGTTGGCGAGCGCCGGCAGGTGAATTTCTCGATCGACACCAACGCGAAGGTGATGGAAGAGGAAATCGAGGTGAAGCTGCGCAATCACAAGGCGCAGGCAGTCGACGTGGTGGTGAAGGAAAACCTCTATCGCTGGAGCAACTGGAAGATCCTGACCAGGACGCACGAGTTCCAGAAGGAAGACGCGCGCACCATCAACTTCCCGGTGAAGGTGGCGAAGGACGGCGAGACGGTGGTTAGGTACCGCGTGCGCTACAGCTGGTAGAGCTCGCCGAAGCGACCTGAGCCCGCGCCGAAGCGTGTAAACTTCGGCGCTGCTCCGCGTTCCAAGCCCTTATGGTGGCGCCACCCCAGGCGCGTCAGGGCAGAACGCGGATGAATCTCACCGAGACTTCGCTTCGGAACCCGGCCGGCGTGCTCGTCGCCATCCTCATGGTGGCGTTGCTCGGCGTATTCGCGCTGGTCAAACTACCGATCCAGCTGTTTCCCAACATCGACGAGCCGGTGATCTCGATCTTCACCAGCTGGCGCGCGGCGGCGCCGGCTGAGATCGAGTCGGAAATCATCGAACCGCAGGAGCGCGCGCTGCAGGGCCTGCGTGGAATGCAGTCGCTCAACGCCTTCGCCAACGCCGGCAGCGCCTTCATCAACCTGCAGTTCGCGGTCGGCACCGACATGCAGGCGACCATGCTGGAGGTCATCAGCCGCATGAACCAGCTGCCGCCGTTGCCGCGCGACGCGCAGGCGCCGCAGATCTCGCTCGGCGAGGACGGCGGCAACGGCCCTAACAACACGCTGTCATGGTTCTTCGTGCAGCTGCTGCCCGGCACACCGGGGCCGATCGACAACTATCGGCGCCAGATCGAGGAGCTGTTCCGCAATCGGGTCGAATCAATACCGGGCGTGGCGAACGTGCGCATCAACTTCGGTTCCGACGAAGAGCTGCAGATCGTGTTCGACCCGGCGCGTGCCGCGGAGCTCGGCATCCAGATCCCGCGCATCGCGCAGGTTGCCGGCAACGTGGGGGATGTTTCCGGCGGATTCGTCGACATCGGCCGGCGGCAATACACCGTACGCTTCGCCGGCAAGTACTCGATCGAGCAGTTTTCGGAGCTCGTGATCGAGTGGCGCGATGGCCGGCCCGTCAAACTCGGCGACGTCGCGACGATCCAGGTGCGGCGCGGCGATCGCACCGACATGGCGTTGCAGAACGGCAACCCCGCGATCGGCATCCAGATCATGAAGGAGAACGACGCGAACGTTCTCGACACGCTGAACGCCGTGAAGGCCGAGGTGGCCGACATGCGCGAACTCGAACTCAAGAAGATGGGCCTGTCGATCGCGCAGTCATTCGACCCGTCCGTCTTCATCGACCAGGCCATCGACATGGTCACGGGCAACCTGCTCGCGGGTGTGCTGCTTGCTATTGCCGTGTTGTGGTATTTCGTGCGCGACCGCCGTGCGACCTTGCTGGTCGGGCTGTCGATCCCGATCTGCCTGACCGTCACGCTGGTGGCGCTGCACGTCGCTGGCCGCACTCTCAACGTCATTTCGCTCGCGGGCCTCGCCTTCGGTGTCGGCCAGGCGCTCGACACCGCGATCGTCATGCTCGAGGCCATTGCGCAGCAGCGCGAGCGCGGTCTTGCGCGCGTGGAGGCGACGCTCGCCGGCGCGCGGCAGGTGTGGCCGGCGTTGCTGGCCTCGACCGTCACGGCCGTTATTGTCTTTCTTCCCATCGTCTTCATGCGCGATTCGGTCTCGCAGCTGTTTGCCGACCTGGCGCTCACGATTTCCATCGCCGTGATCGCCTCACTGGTCGTCGCGGTGACGGTGCTGCCGCTCGCGGCCTCGCGCTGGCTGAACACCGAAAACGTGCACCAGGGTTCGAACACCCGCTATGAGGCCGTCGCCCGCTGGATCATGCGCTGGACGGATTCGCCCACGCGTCGCTACGCCACGCTGGCCGTGCTGTTCCTCGCGCCGGTCGTGCTCACCTGGGCGCTGCTGCCACCGCTCGACTACCTGCCGCCCGTCAAGCGCGACGCGATCGATGGCTTCGTGCAACTGCCGCCCGGTACCAACATCGACACGATGGAGCGCGAGTTCGTGCAGCCGGTGGTCCGGCGCCTCGCGCCCTACATGGCGGGCGAAAAGGAGCCCGCGCTCAAGAACTACTACGTGTTCGCGGGCGCGTTCGGCACGAACTTCGGCGTTCGGCCGCTCGATCCCGACGACATCGGCAAGCTCGGCGATCTGATCAACAACGAGATCATGGTCGGCTTTCCAGACACGCAGGTGTACGCGGCGCAGGGCAACCTGTTCGGCGGCTTCGGCGACGGGCGAAACATCGATTTCCAGCTGCAGTCCACCGACTTTCCGGCCTTGTTAGCCGCGGCGCGCAACGCCGAGAAGCTCATCCAGGAAAAGATGCCCGGCGCACAGGTCCAGGCCTTCCAGGGCCTCGAGATGGCCGAACCCGAGCTGCGCCTCGCGCCCGACGATCGCCGGCTCAATGAGGTCGGCTGGACGCGTGGCGACATCGGCACGGTGGTGCGCTCGCTCGGCGACGGCATGTTCGTCGGTGAATACTTCGACGGCGAGCGCCGCCTCGACGTGATCCTGCGGGCCAGCAAATGGGACTCCCCCGAGGCGTTGGCGCAGACGCCCGTGGTGACTCCCAGCGGCAGCGTGTTGCCCCTCGGTGAACTCGTGCACGTCGAGTCCACGGTGGGCGCTGGCGGGCTGCGGCGCGTCGATGGCCATCGCACCATTGGTCTCAATGTGAGCCCGCCACGCGAGCTCTCGCTCGGCCAGGCAGTGGATCTGCTCAAGCGTGAAGTCGAACCGGCGCTGCGCGCCCAACTGCCCGCCGACGGCTCGGTGCATTACGAGGGCAACGCCGGGTCGCTGCGCGAGGCGTTGTCTAACATGGCCGAGAATCTCGCGATCGCGCTGATTGCGCTCTTCCTGTTACTCGCCGCCCTGTTCCGCTCGGTCAAGGACAGCCTGTACGTGATCCTGACCATCCCGTTGGCCAGTTTCGGTGGCGTGCTGGCCCTGGTGCTGCTGCGGCTGTTCACCCCCCAGACGCTCGATCTTCTGACCATGGTCGGTTTCGTGGTGCTGATGGGTCTCGTGGTCAACAACGCCATCCTGCTGGTCGACCAGGCGCGCAGTGAAATGCGCGCCGGCGCGGCGGTGCGCGACGCGGTCGAGTCGGCACTGGCCACGCGCACGCGGCCGATCATGCTGACCACCCTCACCACCCTGTTTGGAATGCTGCCGATGGTCCTCGTGCCCGGCCCGGGCAGCGTGCTCTATCGTGGCCTGGGGACCGTGCTGGTGGGCGGCATGGCCGTGAATTCCGTGTTCACGCTCGTGCTGTTGCCCACCTTGTTGCGCCTCATCGAGAAGCCGGATCCCGCGCTGTCGGTGCAACCCGAAAGGCATCCGGTGGAAGCGTCATGAGGCGCGCACGACTTGCTTGCGCCCTTGGCCTGGCGGCAGGCGCGCTGGCCGGACCTGCGCCCACCAACGCCGCGGACAACCCGCCCGTGCCCGTCGTGGTCACGATGGCGCGCGCGGAGAAATTCGGCGCAAGCCTGTCGGCCACGGGCACCGTGGTCAGTCGCAACGACGCGCGGATTTCCGGCGAGGTTGGCGGGACTCTGGCCTGGATCGCCGAGCCCGGCACGGTGATGAACCGCGGCGCCGTGCTCGCGCGCATTGATCCCGAGCGGCTCGCGCTCACATTGCGCGACAACCAGGCCGTGCTCGCGCGGCTCGAGGCGCAACTGTCGCTGCTGGCCACGCAGCGCGCGCGGCTGCAGAGCCTCGCCGGACAGAGCGTCGTCTCGCAGAGCCAGCTCGAAGAGGCGCAGGCGCGGGAGCGCATGGCCGCACAGGATGTGGAACAGGCGCTCGTGGCACGCGATCGCGCGCGGCTCGATCTGGATCGAGCCACGGTGCGGGCGCCGTTTGCCGGCATCGTCGCCGAGCGACTGCAGCAGGCCGGGGAATTCGTCGCGAGCGGAGCGCCCTTGTTGCGCCTGGTGAACGATCGCGAACTCGAAGTGGTGGCGCGCGCGCCGTTGACGAGCGCCGACACCGTCATTGCGGGTGATGCAGTGCAGCTCGTCGATGGCGAACGCCGCACCTCGGGCAAGGTACGCGCGGTCATTCCGGTAGGCGATGAACGTTCGCGCATGGTCGAACTGCGCATCGCGCTCGCCGACCGGTCCCTGCGCGTGGGCACGCCGGTACGCGTGGAGATCGCATCGCCCGCGTTGAAATCCGTGGTCACCGTGCCACGCGATGCGGTGATCCAGCGCCAGGGGGCGAGCTACGTGATGCGCGTGCGGCCCGACAACACCGCCGAACGCGTGGCCGTGAACCTCGGCCCCGGCCGCGACAACCACGTGCAGATCGACGGCCTGCTGCGGGCCGGCGACCGCGTGATCATTCGCGGCGGCGAGCGGCTCGAGCCGGGACAGACTGTGGCGGTGAGGCTTCTCTGAGCGACTGACTACTGGCGCAACGCTTCGAATTCGAACCACAACTCGACTTCGTCGCCGACCATGCCATTCGCGACACCGTAGGTCATGCCCCAACGGCTGCGCTGAATTTTCGCGCGCGCCGAAGCCCCGAGCGTGTGTTTGCGATGGCCGAAGGGATACGGCGCCGCCTTGTTCAGCCGGACTTCGAGTTCGACCGGATGTGTCTCGCCGAGCATCGTGAGATCGCCGCGCAGGATGCCGCCGGGCTCGCGGCCGGAATGGCCGCCGGTTCGATACTCCGTCGCGACGAAACGGATGAGCGGATGTTTGTCGGCATCGAGAAAGTCCCCGCCGCGCACATGCGCATCGCGCGGGCCGTGGTGGGTAGCCACGCTCGCCGCGCGCACCTCGACGCTGCCCGAGCGCAGCTGCTTCGTCTGTTCGTCGTACACGAACTCGCCGCTCGCCTGCGTGAACTGCCCGATCAATTTCTCATAGCCGATGTGTTGGACCAGGAATGCGATGGAGAAATGTTCCGGGTCGATGAGATATGTCGCGGGCGCCGCGGCCAGCGGCGCCGACACCAGCAATGCCAGGAGAATCGCGGACCGGCGCGTGACGACCATGCCGGAAGTCTAGCGCGGGGTTCAATGCGCGCGTGGGCGCTTGAGGAAGTATTCGACCTTGTCGCGGTACGTGCGTGACAGCTTCAGTTCCTGTCCGCCTTCCAGCCGCAGGAAGTACTCGCCGTTCATGTGCGCGCGCAGGCTCTTCACTCGCGTGAGATTCACGATGGTCGAGCGATGCACGCGCTGAAACAGTCGCGGATCGAGCAGGTTTTCCATCTCGCGCATCGTGGCGCGCAGGATGTGCGTGTGGCCGCTGGCATGGATGCATAGATAGTCGCCCGCGGCGTCCACCCACTCTATGGCTTCGACGGGTACGCGCACGGTCTCGCGTCCGTTGCGGATGGGCAGCCAGCTCGGCGTCTGGGCGCCGTTGGTGGTTTCACCGGACTCGATTTCGCCGCTGCCGCGCAATTCCGCCAGCAGATTCACCAGCTGATCGCGTTCGGCCACCGCGGTGCGCTGTTCGTTGAGCTCGCGCACGTGAGTGAGCGTGGCCGCCAGGCGCACGTCGTCCACGGGCTTCAGCACATAGTCGATCGCACGTGCCTCGAAGGCCTGCACGGCGAAACGGTCGTAGGCCGTGACGAACACGATCATCGGCAGCTCATGCGGCTGCAGCTCGGCCATCACATCGAAACCCGAAAGCCCCGGCATCTGGATGTCCAGGAAAACGAGGTCCGGTTTGTGTTCGCGAATGGCGGCGAGCGCTTCGCGACCGTTGGTGCATTGGCCGACGATCTCGATGTCGTTGGCCATGCTCAGGCGCAGCTCGAGACCGCGGCGCGACAGGGCCTCGTCGTCCACCAGCAAAGTTCGCAGCTTGCGCGGCGCGGCGGGAGTCATGACGGCGCGACCTCGAACGGCAGTCCGAGCTCGATGCGCAGTCCAGGCTTGTTATCGAGGGTCACGAACCGGTGGCGTTCTTCGTAGAGCACGGCGAGCCGTTCGCGCGTATTGCGCAGGCCCACGCCGCGACCGGCGCGCGGAGTCGCGCCCGCGTTGAGTCCCGGACCATCGTCCGCGACCGCGAGCTCGAGCATCGCGCCGCGCGTGCGGCCTTCGATACGGATGGCGCCGCCCTTTTCGGAAGGCGATACCGCGTACTTCACCGAGTTTTCGATCAGCGGTTGCAGCAGCAGGCTCGGCACCAGTGCTTCCAGCGCGCCGTCTTCGATGGCGTACTCGAGCCTGAGGCGATCGCCGAAGCGGAGCTTCTCGGTAGTCAGGTAGAGATTCATGGCCTCGATTTCCTGCCGCAGCGTGACCTTCTTCATCGGATCCTGGTCGAGCGTGTAGCGCAGGAATTCCGACAGCCGCATCACCGTCTGGTTGGCGGTGCGATTTTCGTTGTCGAGGATCAGCGTCGAGATGGCATTCAGGGTGTTGAAGAGAAAATGCGGATTGAGCTGATAGCGCAGCATCTTGAGCTGCGCTTCCTGCGCCAGCGTTCCGGCCCGCAGCGTCGCTTCGCGCTGCTCCTGCAGCGACTCGTAGTACTTGACGCCGAAGTAGATAGCCGACCAGGACAGGAAAAGGTACATCGACGACATCGTGGCGCCGAAAATCTCGAGGACGCTGTGCATCTCCATGTCGTCGGTGAGCACCATCCACGAGCCGTTGATGATCACGCGCGACAGCAGCGCGAAACCGTAGCAGCAGACCAGCACGCCGACGATGATCGCGCGCGGACTGCGCGTCCACAGGCGCCGGTAGATGTAGCGCAGCTCCAGGGTGAAGAGGAAGCCGCTGATCGTCGCCAGGCTTACGATCAGGAAATAGTCGGTAACCTTTTCGTAGATGAACGCGCCGAAGTACTGCGTCAGCGCGTAACCCAGCCAGCCGCCGATGTGCAGCGTCCAGAAAAGCGAATTGCGGTTGTGTCGGAGCGGGTCGAATCCGGCCATCGTTCAAAGGTACGGGAGCCGGACGCGCCGGACAAACGCCCTGGCGACCAAACAACTCGGCTGGTCGTAATTACTTGGCGGGGGGCGCGGTGAGGCTGATGAGCGGCTTGGGCTGGTCGAGCAGGAATCCCTGCGCGTAGTCGATGCCCACCGCCGCCAGCCATTCGCGCACCGCCGGCGTGTCGACGCGTTTGGCGACGCAGGAAAGGCCGAGCACCTTGGATGCCTGGCAGATCGCCACCACCAGCGCCTGCGGCACGCGTTCCTTCATCGCGATCGCGGTGATTTTTGCATCCAGCTTGAGGAACTTGAGCGCCCCGGATCCGAGCCAGCGCACCGCGTTGTGGTGGAAGGTGAAATCGTCGAGTACCACGTGGCAACCGATCTTCTCGCAGGCCTGCACGAACAGGTCGACGTCGCGCATCTGTTCGACGCAGGACTTCTCCGTGATCTCGAAACCGAGCGCCTTGGCCGGCACCTTGTGATTCTTGAGCACGCCGGCGACGAAGCTCGCGAATTTCGGATCTGCGATCGTGCCCATGCCGACGTTCACCGAGAAGCTGGACGGGTCGGCATCCCAGACGGCGCGGTTTTCGCCGAGCCAGCCGACGAGTTGCTCGACCACGATGCGATCGAGATCGGAATTCGCGCTCGGGTCGTGCACGTCCTGCATGACGCGTTCCGGGGCGACACCGAATTCATTGTCGGCGTGTGCATCGCGCACCAGCACTTCGAAGCGGCGCGTGCCCCCGCCCGCCCGCAGCTTTACCAGCTGCTGTACGTGAAGCTCGAAAATCTGGCCGTAGAATTCGAATTGCCCGGGACCCGCCGACATCTGTGCCACTTCTTCGACGAACTGGGGCTCGACATCCATGTTGGATTCGGCGACGGCCAGCGCCTCGACTTCGGTGGTCACTTCCTCGGACGAAACTTCCTCGAATTGATCGACTGGTCCGTCAACCGACATCTCTTCCGGGATCTCGATCGGTGCGTCGTCGGCAATGAGTTCGGGGATTTGATCAGCTTCGAGCGACAGCTCGAGCTTGGGTTGACGACCGGTCTGCACCACGCGCAGATCGGGCCGCTTCGATTCGGGGGCCGCAGGTTTCGACGCGCCCTTGAGCAGCGATTTCGGGTCGATGTCCGAAATCTCGAACGCGATCGAGTCGGCGTCCGCAGCCGTGGATGGACGCTGCGGATGTTGTGCGGCGGTGGGCTTTGCGGCGGGCGCTGCAGGACGCGCCGGCGGGGCAGCCGGGCGCGCGGGAGCGGGCTGCGCAGCCTTCGGTGGCGGCGCGGCAGGTCGAGCAGCAGGAGCCGCCGGGCGCGCGGCGGCGGCAGGCGGAGCCGCGGGTCTCGCGGGGGGAGCGGCGGGGCGTTGCGCGACGGGCGCGGTCGGCACGGGCGGACGCGCGGATGCGGCCGGCGCGCCCGGACGCGGGCTGGCGACAGGTGCCCCCGGTCGCACCGGCGGACTAACTACCTTGGCTCCGGCAGGGGGCGCCGTCGGAGCGGGCGCCGTTGGAGCGGCCGGTATAGCGGACGCCGGCGCGGGCGGGCGACGCAGGAACGCCAGGCGGCGCATGAGATTGGTCGTGGTCGGCGTGACGAATTTCGCAGCGCCCTTGCTGTCGAGGAATTTCGCGTCCGCGATGATCATCGCGAGACCGATGAGCTCGTTGAGCGGGGAACGCGCCGGCAGGAATGCCGCGGCACGTCCGTCACCGATGCTCTGGAAAACGTAGCTGCGGTCGGTGCCGGCGGCGAGGGCGGCGGCGGCTTCGACCACGAGATTGTGTTCGTCCGGACCGAGCGCGCCTTCGTCCAACCACAGGACGTCGCCGCGTTCGTCGTGCAGGGAAATGGACTGCAGCCGGTTGCCCGAAAGCGCCTGCTTCAGCGCTTCGCCGATGGCGGCTTTCGAATCGCCCGTAGCTGTGACACTCGCGCTCGCCTGCATTTGCGGAATTTTCCCCGGATTGAGCTTGCAGAGTCGCAAATCACCGAATGCCCCGCCGTGACATAGCTCGCGTTCCCCGACAAGGCGTTGCGTGCTTTTGACGCCGTTATGTCGAATCGGGGTCCGTTTCGCGCAGCGGTTCACATTGAGTTTTGTCTGAGAAATCCATCATGAATCCGGTCGTCATTGTTACCGCTACCGTTTTACAAATTGTTGGGCTAGATTCGGGCCGCTAGACAGTGATCGACACTGCGGTCAATCAACGAAGGGGACTTAAGGATGAGAATTTCAACGAGCGCGCTCTTGCGCGCATGCCTGCTTGCGTCTGTACCAATCGCTACATACGCCCAGACCGAACCGGTGATCATCGAAGCGGAATCCGGCACGCTCGGGGCCAACCTCACTACCGGCACACTCGATGGCACTAACTACGTAACGACAACTCTCAACGGCACGACACCGCCGACGGCGGGCCGCATCGCAACGTACACGGTGGTTTTCCCGGCCGCGGGAAACTACGAGCTGTACGCGCACTATCGCGTCGGCGTTGATGCGGCCAATGACGACAGCTGGTATTTCGGCCAGGGCTTCGGCGAGAAAGTGCCGGAGAACGGCGGCCAGTGGGCCTTGCAGAACGAAGCCGGCACGGGATTCACCAATCCCACGGCGACCGTGCTCAATGGTGGCACCGGCGGGAATCTCGTTTTCAAGTGGGTCAAACTCACCGGCAGCCAGGGCCCGGCTGCCTGGACCGTATCGGCCGGCGCTCTTACGCAAACCTTCCAATGGGGTTCGCGCGAGGACGGCATGTTCATGGACAAGCTGGCGTTCGGTCGCGCCGGCGTGTGCTACACGGTTGCGAATCTCGACGCGGGCGCCAGCGCCACGGGCACCTGTCCGCCGCCGCCGCCGCCGGATCCGCCGCCGTACACGCGCACGGATCCGCCCATCGCGACCGGCAACGCGAAGTTCCTGGGCAGCGCCTGGAGCCCGAATACCGCCTCGCTCAACTTCGCTAACTACTGGAACCAGGTGACGCCGGAGAATGGCGGCAAATGGGGCTCGGTCGAGGGCACGCGCGACGTCATGAACTGGGCGCAGGCCGACGCGTCGTACGCGCTCGCGAAGGCCAATGGCTTCAAGTTCAAGTGGCACGCGCTCGTCTGGGGCAACCAGCAGCCGACCTGGCTGAATGCGCTCGGCGGCACGCCCGAAGGCCGCGCGGAGCAGCTCGACGAGATCAAGGAATGGATGGCGGCGATCGCGGAGCGCTATCCGAACATCGACCAGATCGATGTGGTCAACGAACCGCTGCACGATCCGCCCTGCACCAATGATTCGGGCGGCGGCTTCTACTGCGAAGCGCTCGGCGGCGCGGGCGCCACGGGTTGGGACTGGATCATCAACGCGTTCACGCTGGCGCGGCAGTATTTCCCGAACGCGGAACTGCTGATCAACGACTACAGCATTACCAACGACGGCAACGCCACGACGCGCTACCTGCAGATCATCCAGCTGTTGAAAGACCGCGGTTTGATCGACGGTATCGGCGATCAGGCGCACGCGTTCTCGACCACCGAGGGCGGTTCGATGCCGAATCATCGAGCCAACCTGGATCGCCTGGCTGCCACCGGGCTGCCGATCTACATCACGGAGTTCGATCTCGACGGCGTGCAGGCCGGCGTGCTCAACCACGAGGTGCAGCTGGCTAACTACCAGCGCGTGTTCCCGGTGTTCTGGGAGCATCCGGCGGTCAAGGGCGTCACGATCTGGGGCTATGTGCGCAACAACCACTGGCGCAATGCCCAGGGCGACTGGCTGCTGTATGAGAATGGCGGCGAGCGGCCGGCGCTGCAGTGGCTGATCAAGTACGTGCAGAACCTTCCGGCTACGGTGAACGCCAGCCAGGCGTTCAGCGTCAGTGAGACGGCCGCGGACGGCACAGCCATCGGCAATGTCTTGGTTACCGACCCGGACGCGGGTACGACGCTGTCGCAGTGGCAGCTGACGGATACCAGCGGCAAGTTCGCGATCGATGCGGGCACAGGCGCGCTGAGTCTCGCCCCTGGCGCCACGCTCGATTTTGAATCGGCCACGGCGTACTCGGTGTCGGTCTCGGTGTACGACGGTTACGTGCGCAGTGCTCCTGCCACGGTGACAATCAATGTCACCAACGCCAACGACAACACGCCGGCGATCACGGCGGGGCAGGTGTTCGACATCGATGGCGGATCTCACAATGTCATCGACGCGCTCGAGGTCTCCGATGCGGACGACATCAACCAGCTCGGCTTCACGACCTTCTCGAACTACGCGCTCGTGAGCGGCAACACCAACTCGGTGTTCCGCCTGCGCGCGAATTCGGGGGTGCTCGAGGTGGCGCGTCCGCTGCTGGTCGACTGGCGGAAGACCTCCTACGCACTCACTGCGAAGGTGAGCGATGGAACGAACACGAGCGCCGCGCAAGGCGTCATCGTGAACATTCCGAAGCGTGTGGAGTTCTGCCTGCTCAACGTCCTCAGGCTGGAAGTGCCAAAGACGACCGCGCCGCTGGCGGTTCTGCTGGGTGGCGAGCTCGGCGATTGCCGCCGCGCGCGGTAATCGAAGTGTGACAACGAGGAGGGCCGGCTTTCGCCGGCCCTCTTTTTTTTGTTCGCGACTATCGTTCGCGAAGTCAGGCGCTCACCCGCCGAGGAAGTCGCGCTTGCCGATGTCCACCCCGTTGTGGCGCAGCAGGTTGTATGCGGTCACGTGATGGAAGAAGAAATTCGGGAGCGCCCAGTTCTGCAGGAACTCGAGGCCCTTGAATTCCAACGTCCGGTCACGCAGCGGAATCTTGATGTCGCGCGTCTCGCTGCCCTCGAGCGCGTTTGCCGGCACGGTGCCGATGTAGTCGAGCGTCTTCTTCACCCGGGCAACCAGCTCATCCATGGTGGTCTCGCTGTCTTCGAACTTCGGCGGATCGACGGCGGCCAGGCGAGCCATCGAATTCTTGGCGAAGTCGCTCGTGAGCTGGACCTGCTTCGCGAACGACAGCATGTCGGGCGCAAGGCGCGCGTTGACCAGCACGCTCGTGTCGAAGTTGCGTGCCTTGGCATTGGCAGAGCCTTTCTCCATCACGTGCAGCAGCTGCGTGAGCGCCCGCTTGAATACGTCGGAACTCATCGCGTACATCGAAATCTTCATGAGGCCTTTCCTTTTTAGATTCTTTAGTGAAACAATGCGCGCACCATCACTCTCTTTGGTGCACTTTATGAGTGAATTGTGGTCTGCCGCCCAGCTCGCGGTTTTCGCCCGGGTCATCGAACTCAATGGCTTTTCCGCCGCCGCGCGCGCCTACCAGGTGCCCAAGGTCGCCATCAGTCGCGCCATCGCGGATCTGGAAAAATCGATCGGCGTGCAGCTGATGAAGCGTACCACCCGGAGAATTTTTCTCACCGCCGCCGGTGAGGCCGTCCTAACGCACGCGCGCGCCGTCGGCATCGAGGTCGAGAAGGTACGCCAGCTCGCGCAAGGCTTCAGGGAAAAAAGTACCGGGCCGCTGCGTGTCATCGCCGACCCGACTTACGGCCGCGTGTTGCTGGCGCCGCTGGTGCCGCGTTTCCTCGACAGCTTTCCCGACATCGCGCTCGACGTGGTGCTGGATGCAGGCGACAGCACGGAGTGGGACGTGGCGATTCGCGCCGGCAAGAACGAAGACCCAAAGCTTGGAGCGCGCCTGCTGGGCGCGCCGCCGGCGGTGCTGTGCGCTACGCCGACGTATCTGCAGAAGCATCCGGCGCCCGATCGCCCCGAAGGCCTGCGCGATCACGCGCTGCTGACGCCGGCGGGAGTGGGCGCGGAGTACGTCTTCCAGATGACCAAGGCCTCGGCGCGCGCCGAGGTGCGCGTGCGTCCGAAGCTGGCCGTGGACGACCCAGCCGTGCTGCACAGCGCGACCGTCGCCGGCCTCGGCATCGGCCTGCTGCCGGAGTTCCTGTGCCGCCAGGGTGTGGCCACCGCGAAATTGCGCAAGGTGCTCGCCGATTGGCATGCACCGTCCGCTGCGCCACTGTATGCCGTGTTTCCCGCCGGCCTCGAGGACGATCACCGCGTGCGCAGCTTCGTGGATTTCGCCGCGGCCAACATCGTCCCGGCACTCGCCAACTAGTTCAAGAGGACGCACTCGATGTACCGAGCACCGGTCAAGGACCTCCGGTTTGTGCTGGATGAATTAATCGGATCGGAGCAGCTGCGGGCCTGTCCCGAGTTCGCCGAGTACTCCAGCGAAATGGCCGACGCGGTGCTCGGCGAAGCCGCGCGCTTCGCCGAAGTCGTGCTCGAGCCGCTGTGCAAGAGCGGCGACCGTGAAGGTGCGCAATGGTCGCCGCATGGCGTGACCATGCCGGCGGGCTTCCGCGACGCCTACCAGCAGTTCTGCGACAGCGGCTGGCCGAGCTTGCGTTCCAAGGCTGAATTCGGCGGGCAGAACGCGCCGGCCGTGCTTGGCACCGCGGTGGAAGAGCTGTGGGCGGCGGCCAATCTCGCTTTCAAGCTGTGCCCGATGCTCACGCAGGGCGCGATCGAAGCCATCCAGCATTTCGGCACGCCGCAGCAGCGGCAGCTGTACCTGCCCAAAATGGTGTCGGGCGAGTGGACCGGCACGATGAACCTCACCGAGCCGCAGGCGGGGTCCGATCTCGCCCAGGTGCGTACGCGCGCCGTGCCGGCCGGGCCAAACTACCGCATCTACGGTCAGAAAATCTTCATCACCTATGGCGAACACGACCTGGCCGCCAACATCGTGCACATGGTGCTGGCACGCATCGAGGGTGCGCCGCCCGGCGTGCGCGGCATATCGCTGTTCATAGTGCCCAAATTCTTGGTGAACGCCGATGCCAGCCTTGGCGTCCGGAATGATGTGAACTGTGCCTCTATTGAACACAAGCTCGGCATTCACGCCAGTCCCACCTGCGTGATGATGTACGGCGAAAACGAAGGCGCACTGGGTCTTTTGGTGGGCGAAGCCAACCGCGGACTCGAATACATGTTCGTGATGATGAACGCGGCGCGCCTGTCGGTGGGGCTCGAGGGATACGCGCAGGGCGAACGCGCCTTTCAGCAGGCGGTGGAATGGGCGCGTGCGCGCGTGCAGGGCAAGCCGCCGGTGCCGCTCGCCAAGATCTCGGGCTCGGCCTCGATGGGGACGAGCTCCTCGCCGGCGCCGATCATCGGCCACCCGGACGTCAAACGCATGTTGTTAGGCATGAAGTCCACGGTGGAGGCCTGCCGGGCGCTGGCCCTGTACGCCGCGTACCAGCTCGATCTCGGTGCCGCGCACCCGGACGACGCCGTGCGCGCGGCGGCGCAGGCGCGCGGTGACCTGCTGATCCCGGTGGTGAAAGGCTTCTGCACCGAAGCCGGCATCGAGATCGCCTCGCTCGGTATCCAGGTGCACGGCGGCATGGGTTACATCGAAGAAACCGGGGCCGCGCAGATTTTCCGCGATGCGCGCATCACGTCCATCTATGAAGGCACGACCGGTATCCAGTCGAACGACCTGATCGGCCGCAAATTCGGCCGCGACCGCGGCGCCGCGTTGTTCGTCTTCATCGACGAGATGCAGGCTTCGCTCAACTCGTTGGGCGCGCAGCGCACCGAAGCCGTGCGCGCGCGCGCCGCGGCGCTCGATGCGCTCGTGCGGCTGCGCAAGGCCGCGGACACGCTGCTGGTCGCGCTGTCGAGCTCCCCCGATCGCGCCATGGCGGTGTCGGTGCCGTTCCTCAAGTTCTGCGGCTACGCCGTCGGCGGGTGGCTCATGGCCCGCGCCGCCGATGTCGCAGCGCAAAAACTCGCCGCCAGGTCGTCGGACCGCGAGTTCTTCGAAGCGAAACTTGCGAGCGCGCATTTCTACGGCACGCAGGTGCTGTCACAGGTCCTGGCGCTGGAGCAGATTGTTAGTCACGGCAGCGATGCGGTGGTGGGAACCGATGCCGCGCTGATCTGACAAACCGGTCATCGGAGGAGTCGACATGGACCGAAGGAGCTTTCTCGCGATGGGCGGCGTGGCCGCGGTCAGTGGCGCAACCGCGGCGGGTGCGCACGAAACCGGCTTTCCGCACGAGCACTTGCCGGATGGCACGGTCGTGCCCACCGGCCAGCTCCTCATGCGGCGCATTCCCGCGAGCGGCGAAACCATTCCCGCCATCGGCCTCGGCACTTCCGGACCTTTCGAGGTCGGCGCGGACGAAGCTGCGCGCGCACCACTGCGCGAGGTCTTGCGGGCGTTCTTCAACGCCGGAGCGTCGCTCATCGACACTTCGCCGATGTACTCCACGGCCGAGGCGGTGCTGGGCGACCTGCTCACGGCAGAACAGCAGGCGAAGGTGTTCGTCGCGACCAAGGTGTGGACGCCGGGGTCCGGCAATGCCGCCGAGCAAAAAGGCGTCGAGCAGATGCAGCGTTCGATGGCGCTGCTGAAGCATCCGCGCATCGACCTCATGCAGGTTCACAACCTCGTCGATCTCGATGCCCACCTCAAGACGCTGCGGCGCTGGAAGGCGGAAGGCAAGATCAAATACATCGGCGTCACGCACTACACCGCCAGTTCGTATCCCGATCTCATCGCGATCGTCGAACGCGAGAAACTCGACTTCGTCCAGTTCAACTATTCAGTCGTGACGCGCGCGGCGGAACGCAGACTGCTGCCGTTGTGCGCCGACAAGGGTGTGGCGGTGATCATCAATCGCGCCTTCGAAGACGGCAATCTGTTCAGCAAGGTGCAGGGCAAGCCGGTGCCGCCGTGGGCCGCGGAGTTCGGCGCCAGGAGCTGGGCGCAGGTGTTCCTGAAGTTCGTGCTGTCGCACACCGCCGTGACCTGCGTTATTCCGGCCACCGGCAAGGCGCAAAACCTCGCCGACAATCTCGCCGCCGCGATCGGCAAACTACCCGACGGCAAGCAGCGCGCGCAGATCGTCGCGGCGGTGGGTTGAGGGGTGCCGAGAACCCCGGACCCGGCACCACTCTCCTACGGCGCCTGGATCAGCTTGTAGATCGAGCTGTCGCGCACGTCCATGAGGAACAACTCGCCGTCGGCGTCCTGCGCGAACGAGGCGATGTGCACATCCGAATCCCAGCCTTCGGCGGCAGTCACGGTCAGCGTGGGCGCGGTGTTCGTCGGAATGGTCCAGATGTACTGCGAGCTGTAATCGGCAAACAGGTAGCGCCCCGCGAGCGCCGGAATCGCGGTGCCGTGGTAGACGAATCCGCCCGTGACTGCCTGGCCAACGGGATGCTCGTACTCGGCCACCGGCGGCAGCAGCGGTGAGGTGGGCGTACCGCAGGTGAGCGACGTGTCGAGCGTACCCTCCTTGCAGCGCCAGCCGTAGTTGCCGCCCTTGGTCACGAGATCGATCTCCTCGCGCGTGTGTGAACCGACATCGCCGAGCCACAATGCGCCGGTGGCGCTGTCGAAGGTCCAGCGCCAGGGATTGCGGAATCCCCAGGCGAAGATCTCCGGGCAGTCCGCGGCACCAGTACCGTCCATGTTGCACAGCGCATTGGCAGCGAATGGATTGTCCTTCGGGATGCGATAGAGGCGGCCGCCGGTCGTGCCGCTCACGTCGACACGCAGAATCTTGCCGAGCAGGTTGTCGGTGAGCTGACCGTTGCCCGCCTGCGCGGAATCGCTGTCGTCATTGCCGCCGTCGCCCATGCCGATGTACAGGTAGCCGTCGGGTCCGAACAGCAGGTGACCGCCGTTGTTGTGGCCACCCGGTTGTGCCATCTCGAACACGATCTGCTCGGAGGCGGGATTGAGCGTCGCGCCACTGTCGGCGGTCGTGAATACCGAGATACGCAGCACGATGACGTCGGGGCTGGTTTCGTGCGTGTACGCCACCCAGGCGCGATTGTCGGTCGGAAAATCCGGATGAAACGCCAGCCCTAACAACCCGTGTACGTTGCGGAACACCACGCGGTCGCTGATGTCGAGCACGTTGCTCGCGGTCGTGACATTGGCGCTGTCCGCGAAGCTCACGACATGGCCGTCCTGCTGCACGACGATCCAGCGGCTGGTGTCGTGCGGCACGCGCAGCAGCGAGTGCGCGGCGGTGAGCGTCAGCCCGGCGTAAACCCGCTGGGTCGCGAGCCGGATCGGGCCGCCGGCCGGTGGCGTGACCGCGGGCGTAGTCACGCTGACGGCCGCGGAAGCGGCCGATACGTTCGGCGTCGCGGCGCTATCTACCGCAACGACGGTGTAGCTGTACGCCGTGCTGGCCGCGAGCGCGCTGTCCGTGTAGGAAGTTGCTGTCACGGTGGCGATGGCGGTGGCGCCGCCGTCGCGAAATACGCGGTACCCGGAAATTCCACTGGCATCGGTCGACGCCGTCCAGCTCACCAGCACCGAGGTCGGCGATTGCGCGGCTGCCGTCACGCCCGCGGGTACCGTTGGCGCCGTGGTATCGGCTGCGGGCGGCTGCACGGGTTGCGCCGGGGGTGGCGAGGAATCACCGCCGCCGCCACATGCGGACAACAAGAAACCCAGCGACGCAAATGCCGCGAACGCAATCTTCCGAGTCATGCCGATTTCCCGTTGGTAACTGGTCGAGTAGTCGCCAATCTGAGGGGCAGCGGTGCGTCGCGCCGTCAGACTCGGGCGCATCGCGGACGGACCGGAACGGAAAGGACGGCGTCCGGAACGCGAAGGGGCGCGTAGGAAAAGGCCGATGCGGCGCTATTGCGCGCTATCAATACGCGCGATCAGCTCATCCATGGATCGGATGACGCTCGCGCCGCTGGCACGCATCGCATCGAACGTATTCCCGGGCGCATAACCGATGACGCGCATGCCGGCCGCCAGCGCGGACGCGGCGCTCGCCGGCGAATCTTCGATCACGATGCATTCGGCAGGCTCGGCGCCGAGCCGTTGCGCCGCCAGTAGATAGACATCGGGCGCGGGCTTGGGGCGCGCCACCATCGAAGTCACGTAGATGTGCTGGCCGAATTGGCCGGCGAGTCCGGCCACCTGCAGCGACAGCTGCACGCGCGCCAGCGGCGACTGCGAGGCCACCGCCATTCGATGGCCGCGCCGCCGCAGCGCCTCGATGGCGATGCCGACACCGGCGACCGCCTTGAGCTCGCGCATGAACGCATGCGCGGTGGCGAACGCCCAGTTGTAGACCCAGGACGATCCGGGCCGCGTGCCGCTGCGCGCCGCGATCGCGTCGAGTACGCCGTCGACTGTCTTGCCGAGGAACAGCGCGTGTGCCTCTTCGACACCGAGCTCGATGCCGAGCGCGTGCAATTGCTCGCTCTCGACCCTGCTTGCCAGGTATTCGCTGTCGATCAATACGCCGTCGCAGTCGAAGATCAGCGCCGACTGGGTTGTGTTGGTCAAACTACCCTCACGCCTTGGCTCCGGTTCACCTAACTCTTCTTGTACGGTTCGTGCAGTTCGACCGGCGCGAGAGTGGTCTTCTTCTTGCGCATGCGGATGTTGAGCATCTCCACGGCCACCGAGAACGCCATCGCGAAGTAGATGTATCCCTTTGGCACCTTGTGCTCGAAGCCCTCCGCGATGAGCATGACGCCGACCACCAGCAGGAACGACAGCGCCAGCATCTTGATCGACGGGTGCGACGACACGAATTCGCCGATGCCGCGCGCGAACAGCATCATGAGGCCGACCGATGCGACCACCGCGGCGATCATCACCGACACGTCGTCGACCATGCCGACGGCGGTGATGATGGAGTCCAGCGAGAAAACCATGTCGATGATGATGATCTGCAGGATGACCGCGGCGAACGCGTTCTGGACCGCGCCCGAGGCATGACCTTCCTCGCCCTCGGTAAGCTGGTGAATCTCCTTGGTGGATTTCCACACCAGGAACAGGCCGCCCGCGATGAGGATGAGGTCGCGGCCCGAAATAGGTTCGCCCAACACACTGAACAGCGGTGCGGTGAGCCCGACGATCCACGACAGCACCAGCAGCAGACCCACACGCATGAACATGGCGAGGAACAGACCGATGCGCCGCGCGCGTTCGCGCTGCACCGGCGGCAGCTTGTCCACGAGGATCGAGATGAAAATGATGTTGTCGATGCCGAGCACGAGTTCGAGCGCGGTTAGCGTGAAGAAGGCGATCCAGACCTGGGGGTCGGACAGCAGGGCGAGAATGGCGTCCATCGGTGGGCGCAATCTTAGAGGAAACCTTCGCGGCCGGTTCGCCCTTGCTCAGTTCGAAATGCCGAGTGACAACCCCGCGAAGCCGATGTCCCCGTACCGCTCGCTGTCCACCATGCCGGCCGTCACGCCCCAGTCGAGGCGCGCCGACTGCGCGCACCGCCAGGTCAGGCCGACACTCGTGCTACGTGTTTCATCGATCGCATCGCGCACGGACGAGACGTCGAGCGCGAGCGCATGCCGGCCGAAAGTCTGCTCGAGGCCGACGCCTGCCTGCCGGTCGATAGTGCCCTGCGTCTGCGTGATGAACGAGCCGACCAGCGCCTCGATGCGCGGCCGCCTCGAAAGTTGCGGGGAATGCGTGAGCGCCAGGAAGCGATCGAAATCGTCGTCGTAGTCGTAGCGCACGCCCATCGCGTAGACGCTCAGGTTGCCGTGGCTGAAAGTGAGCTGCAGGCCGCCACCCACCGCGGAAAAATCCTCGCTGCGGCTCAACGTGCGGTTCGGCAGGTCGAGATTCAGTTCGACGCTCATATCGCGCCGGCGCCCGAGCAGCGAAACTTCAAAATCGCCGGCGGCGATCGACAGGCGCCCGCCGAGCGTAGCGCTCCGGTAGTTAGAGCTGTCATCGAAGCGGTCGTACGAAAACGCCGCGCCGGCACGGTCGCCGTGAAAAGACACGCCGGCATTCAACAGCGTGCCGCGCAGGTTGGCGGTCTCGTCCGCGCCGGTCGATTGCCCGCCGCCCAGGTTGAAACTCAGGCGTTGGCTAAGCGCGAGGGTGAAATCGGCGTCGATGCTGTGGCCGCCGGCGTCGTCGACCGTTGCGGAAAAGTCAGCATTCAACGGCACGGACCCGGCCTGCACGGCCGGGGCCGAAAGCAGGACTGCCAGAGCCCATCGGATCCGTGGGCAACGCGGCGAAGTCATTGATTCTCCCAAGGCCTTCTTTCGGGCCACTCAGGGTAAGAACGCGCCGCCGGTGGCGGGGTTTACCTTCGGTTCACCGAAAAATCTTTGACTCATTTGCGATTTGACAACATCCTCCGCTTGTAGGGGTTTGACGCGTACGGGGAGCACAATATGCGCAGGTTTACGCCGGTCGGTGTGTTGAGTGCCGTTGCCTTTGGGGTGGCGGTCGGGATCGCAAACGCACAGGAAGCTGCGCCGCCGCAAGCCGGGAGCGACGCCCCGATCGAGGAAGTCATCGTCACCGGATCGCGCATCCGGCAGAGCGCGCAGAGTTTTGCCAATCCCGTGACAACCCTTTCGGCCGAGGCGCTGCAGGAATCCGGCAAGACCGACATCGCGGACTTCCTGGCGCAGTCGCCGGCATTGCTGGGCTCGGTCACGGGCGATCTCACGGCCGGCTCGAACCCGGGCTTCGGTGAAGTCGGCCTCAACCTGCTCGATCTGCGTCACCTGGGCGTCGATCGCACGTTGGTGCTGGTCGACGGCCGCCGCCACGTCGCGGGCCTCGCGGGCTCAGCGGCGGTCGACGTCGACACCATCCCGCAGGATCTGCTCGAGGGAATCGACGTGCTGACGGGCGGTGCATCCGCCATTTACGGCGCCGATGGCGTGTCCGGTGTCGTGAACTTCCGCCTGAAGAAAGACTTCGAAGGCTTCTCCGTGCGCGGTCAGACCGGCCAATCCTCGGAGGGCGATGGCGACAACCAGTTCGTCGCGCTGACCGGCGGCCTCAATTTCGCGGACGGCCGCGGCAATGTCGCGGTGGCATATGAGTACAACTACGAGAAGCGCGTCGACGAGCTGAATCGCAAGTACCTGCGCCCGCAGAAGTCGTACGCGCTGGTGCAGAACCAGGACGATCTCGACGACGACCCGAACGTGCCCGACCTCGTTCCGATGAACGACCTGCGGTATACGGACAGCTCGCCGACCGGCGCCGTCGACATCGACGGCGACGGCATTCCCGAATTCGAGGGCAACGGTGCGATCTACGACCGCGGGCTCGTGCTCGAGAACGAGTTCGTGACGCAGGGTGGCTCCAGCACGCCAACGAACGGTTACCAGGGTGACCTGTTCCCCGGCATCCAGCGTAACCTCGTCGATGTCCTCGGCCACTTCGACGTCAGCGACTCGCTGACGATCTCGGCCGAAGGCAAATATGTGCGCACGCGCGCGACGACGATCGCGCAGCCGTCATACGACGTCTACCAGTATCTCCAGGGCGACAACGCGTTCATGCCGGACGTGATCCGCGACGCGATCGTGCCGGGCGGCATGGCGGCCTGGTTCGAGGACGACGAAGTCGCCGACGGCATACTGGTCACGCGCGACGACTACGACCTGGGCGTCAACTCCGAACAAACGACCCGCGACACGCTGCGCGGCGTGCTCGCGGCCAACGGCACCGTCAACGACCGGCTGAGCTACGAAGTTTCGTACGTATACGGCGAGACGAAGAGCCAGATCGTCGAGCGGCGCAACCGCGACGAGGGCCGCTGGCAGGCCGCGATCGACGCAGTGGATGACGGCGACGGCAACATCGTATGCCGCTCCTCGCTCGATCCGGACGCGGATCCGAACCTTGCGGGCTGCGTTCCATACGACATCTTCGGCGACGGCGTGCGCGACCAGGCGGCAGCGGACTGGGTCAACCTGAACAGCGTGAGCGACAGCAAGGTCACCCAGAGCGTGCTCTCGGGCTCGATCTCCGGAAACTTCGGCTCGTTCATGGAGCTACCCGGCGGCGCGATCGGCTACGCACTCGGCGCGGAGTACCGCAAGGAGACCAGCGACTCGATCCCCGCGCAGGAAATCCAGGACGGCGCCACCTGGTACGGGCAGATCGCGCGCTCGGAGGGCAGCTTCGACGTGAAGGAAGTGTTCGCCGAGATCAATCTGCCGGTGCTGACGAATGCCCGGTTCGCCGACAAGCTTTCGTTCGGCGCCGCGTTCCGCGCCTCGGACTACAGCACCGTCGGCAAGACGGATTCGTGGAAGGTCGACGCCGTGTGGGCGCCAGTCCATTCGGTGACGTTCCGCGGCACGTATGCGCAGGCGGTGCGGGCGCCCAACATCGCGGAGCTGTTCTCGCCCGAGAGCTCCACGTACAACTACATCACGGATCCCTGCGACATCACCCAGACCAACAACGGCACCAGCACGCGCGCCGCGAATTGCGCCGCGCTGCTCGAAGAAATCGGCGTCGATCCCACCACATTCAATCCGGCCGGCTCGATCCAGGCCAGCCTGTTCACGGCGGGCATCTTCGGGGGCAACCGCGAACTCACCGAGGAAACGGCGCGCACCTGGACCGCGGGCGTCGTGTTCCGGCCGGAGTTCGCGGCCGGTCTGACGGTGGCATTTGACTGGTACGACATCCAGATCGACGACGCGATCAACACGCCCGAGGCCGAGGAGGTCGCGCAGCTCTGCGTCGACGCCCCGACGCTCGACAACCCGTACTGCCCGAACATCGAGCGCGACGAGGACGGGTTCATCACCAGCTTCACGGTGCGGCCCGACAACGTCGCGAACTTCAAGACCGCCGGACTCGACTTCACCACCGACTGGAGAATCGAAACGGAGAGCACAGGCGAATTCCGCGTGCAGCTCGTTGGTGGATACCTGGACAAGCTCGAGTTCGTGCCGGTACCGGGTGCCGAGGTCGACAACGATCTGGAAGAGCCTTACTACCCGAAGTTCGCAGGCACGCTCGACGTCAGCTGGACGAAGGGTCCGCTGACCCTGGCCTATGGCCTCAACTGGCAGGGCCACACCGACCGGTTCACGCGTGAGGTGCTCGCCGGCGATCCGGATCACTCCGATCCGAAGTACTTCAAGATCAAGGAGAAGTGGGATCACGATCTCCACGCGTCCTTCGATCTCGGCGACCACGTCAACCTGTTTGCCGGCGTGAACAACCTGTTCAACCAGTTGCCGGACCGCTTGAGCTACAGCTCGTACCCGATTTCCGCGATGGGCCGCTACTTCTACCTCGGCGCGCAGATGAACTTCGGCAAAGGCGGCAAGTAATGTTTCGGCGACGGGGCGTGGCCGGCCTGGTGCTGGCCACGCTCCCGCTGGTCGGCGCGCACGCCGCCGCACCGTTCGGGCTCGACGACTTCTATCTACTGGCAAACGTCTCCGAGCCGGCGTTTTCGCCGTCTGGCGACCGCGTTGCCTACACCGTCTCGCGCAACGACAAGAAGAGCGACAAGGCCACGAGCGACATCTGGGCTGTGCCCTGGAGCGGGGGCAAGCCCGCGCAGCTCACGCGTACTCCAAAAGTGAGCGAGTGGCAGCCGCGCTATGCAAACGACGGAAAGTCGCTGTTTTTTATGTGCGATGCGGGCAAGGACGAAATCCCCCAGTTGTGGCGCATGTCCGCGAGAGGGGGTGGCGCAAGGAAAGTCACGGATATTCCCGGCGGCATCAGCGATTTCGATTTGTCGCCCGACGGCAAACGCGCGGTCGTGGTCGCCGAGGTGGGCCTCACCGTCGGCAGCAAGAGCGACACTCCACCGCCGATCGAAACCGAGCGCTTCCTGTTCAAGCGCGACGGGGACGGTTATCTGGACGATCGCACGCAGCAACTGTTCATCGTTGACGTTGCGAATGGCAAGACCCGGCAGCTGACTTCGGGTCAGCGCGATCATTGGCAGCCCGCGTGGTCTCCCGACGGCAAGTCTGTCGCCTATACCGCGAAAGAGCGTGGTGAGACCGACCGCGACTCCAACTACGAAGTCTTCGTGCAGGGAGTGGACGCGGGCGCAGCCAAGAAGATCAGCACGTCGAACGGGCCCGACAACGATCCGGATTGGGGCGCGCGTCCCGCCTGGTCGCCGGATTCGCGGCGCGTGCTCTGGCTGGAAGGCGGCGAGGACAAGTGGATTTATTATGCGACGCCTCAGCTGGCTGTGGCCGACGTCGCGAGCGGTACGGTGACGCGTCCCGCACGCATCGATCGCTGGTTTTACTTTCCGAAGTTCGCACCGGACGGCTCGATAATTTCGCTGATCGAACAGGACCGTGACACCTGGCTCGCGCGCATCGGAGAAAACGGCAACATCGAATACCTGACTTCCGGCAAGCGATTCGGCAGCGACTTCGCCGTCGCGTCCAATGGTCGCATGGCGCTGCTCGAGAGCGACGTCAGCACGCCTGCGGAA
>DATHJZ010000164.1:0-24836 GCA_035286365.1 Steroidobacteraceae bacterium
AACGCACCCCCGGCCCAACCTCGGTCTTGGGCGAACCGGCGTACGCGCTGATTCCCGTCCCAAGCAGGAGGGCAACCACCGCACCCGCGAAAACCGCTCTCAATCGCACGAATCCTCTCTCCCCAGCGACTTGTCTCGTGGATGCGATGGTATGGCGAAGAACGCCGCGCTGCACGCGGAAAAAATGTCCGTTGCGCCAGCGCCCGATGGCCTTCTCATCGCAATTCCAGTAAAAACTGTCGCATCGCCCCCGCCACCAATTTTTGGAACTGCGATGAAAGAATTCTCGAATCTACGGCTTTCGATTGCCGTGCTGCTGCTGTTTGCGCTCGCGACCAACGCCACCGCCGGCAAGCGGGTGGTGTTGCCGGATGCCGTGACGCCCGAACACTACCGCATCGATTTCACGCCCGACGCCGAAGCGCTCACCTTCAAGGGCTCGGTGGAAATTGACGTGACGGTGCGTCGCGCCACCAACAGCATTGTGCTCAATGCCGCCGACCTCGTCATCGACAGCGCCTCGCTCGCCGGAGAAGCGAAGGCGCCGGTGGTGTCGTACGACAAGAACATCGAGACCGCGACGTTTACCTTCGACCACCCGCTCACGACCGGCGCGCACACGCTGAAGCTCGCCTATCACGGAACTATCTACCAAAGCGCGTCCGGGTTGTTTGCCCTCGATTACCAGGGCCCGAAAGGCCGCTTGCGCTCACTGTTCACGCAATTCGAAAACTCCGACGCGCGCCGCTTCGTGCCTTGCTGGGACGAGCCCGGAATCAAGGCGACGTTCGATCTTTCAGCGACGCTGCCCGCCGGCCTCATGCCGCTCTCCAACATGCCGGTCGCCTCGACCGAGAAGATTCCGGGAGGCCTTACGCGCGTGCATTTCGCGCGCTCACCGAAGATGTCGAGCTACCTGCTGTTCTTCGGCGCGGGTGATTTCGAGCGCGCGCACCGCATGGTCGACGGAGTCGACGTCGGCATCGTGGTGAAGCGCGGCGATACGGCCAACGCCGCCTTCGCACTCGACGCGGCGGCGGCGCTGCTACCCTATTACAACGAATATTTCGGCATGCCCTATCCCCTGCCGAAGCTGGACTTGATCGCGGGACCCGGATCCAGCCAGTTCTTCGGGGCCATGGAGAACTGGGGCGCGATCTTCTACTTCGAGCAATTCCTGCTGATCGATGCGCGCCTCTCGACGCAGTCGGACCGGCAGGGCGTGTACAACGTGATCGCGCACGAGATGGCGCACCAGTGGTTTGGCGACCTGGTCACGATGGCCTGGTGGGATGACCTGTGGCTCAACGAAGGATTCGCATCCTGGATGGCCAACAAGGCCACGGATCACTTCAACCCGGAATGGAAAGTGTGGCTGCAGTCCTTGTCCTCGAAACAGGCGGTCATGCAGCGCGATGCGCGCGACGGAACTCACCCGATCATCACGACCATCGATGACGTGGCGCAGGCGACCAGTGCCTTCGACGACATCACCTATACCAAGGGTGAAGCGGTCATCCGCGCGCTCGAGTTTCACGTCGGAGAAGCGGCGTTTCGCGCTGGCGTACGGCGCTACATGCGCGATCACCAGTATGGCAACACGGTGACTGACGAGCTGTGGGCGGAAATCGGCAAGGAGTCGCCGGTGCCGATCATGCAGATCGCGCATGACCTCACGCGGCAGGCGGGCGTGCCCATGGTGAACATGCTCTCCTCGCGCTGCGACGGCGGAAAGACCACGCTCTCTGTCAATCAGACTCACTACGCCATCGACGCCGGCTCGACCGCGGCGCGGGTGTGGCATCTGCCGGTGAAAGTCGCAACGCTCGGCAGCGCACCCACCGCGACCATCGTCTCAGGCGCCGCGCCGGCACAGGTCGTGACCGCAGGCTGCGGCCCCGTCATCCTGAACGCCGGCCAGGGCGGCTATCTACGCAGCAAATATACTCACGAAGGACTGGCGGCCATCGCCGCGCGCTATGCCGATCTGTCGCCAGACGATCAGCTGGGTGTGCTGAACGACACGGTGAGCCTCGGCAACGCCGGCGAGCTGCCGATGTCCGACTACCTGGACCTGACAAAGAGCATTCCCGCGACTGCGGATCCCGTAGTGCTGTCGACACTCGTCGGGCAACTGCGGCAGCTCGACCAGCTTTACCGCGGCCTCCCCTCGCAGACCGCTTTCCGCGTCTATGCGCGCCGGGTGCTCAAGCCGCTATTCACGCGCGTTGGATGGGATGCGCGCACCGGTGAATCCGACAACACCGCCATCCTGCGCGCCAGTCTCATCGCGGCCCTGGGCGAGTTCGGCGAGCGGGATGTCATCGCGGAGGCGCGCACGCGATTCGAACGCTATCTCGCGAAGCCTGCGAGTTTCAGTGCCAGCACGCGCCGCAGCCTGCTGGGCAGGGTGGCGGTGCAAGCCGACCAGCCGGAGTGGGACAAACTGCGGCAGATGGCGAAGGCTGCGCCTTCCGAGCTCGAGCGCAAGGAGCTGTACGAGTTGTTAGGCTCGGCCGAGAGCGATGATCTGACCAGGCAGGCGCTGGCGTTGGTGATTTCGGGGGAACCGCCGCCGACCGTCGCGCCCAGCATCATCCGCAGTGTCTCCGCTCGCCATCCGGAAGCCGCGCTGGATTTCGCCATCGCGCACTGGGAAAAACTCTCGAAAATGCTGGAGGCCAGCTCGGGCCTGCGCTTCGTGCCGGGCCTGACGGGCAACAGCACGAACCTGAAAACCATCGACAAGCTCAACGCTTTCGCCGCAGCTCACGTGCCGGAAAATGCCCGCCAGGACTATGTCCTGGCGATCGCGCGCATCCGCTACTCGGCCAAGGTGCGCGCGATGCGCCTGCCGGAAGTGGACCGCTGGCTGGCCGCGCAGGCTCATTGAGCCTGCCCCCTTTTCAGCCGCGCGCCACCGCCTCGATGTTGTTCCCGTCCGGATCCAGCACGAAGGCGCCGTAGTACTTGTCGCCGCCCTGGCGGGGACCGGGCTTGCCGTTGTCGCGGCCACCCGCCGCGAGCGCGGCGCGATGGAACTCGTCGACCGCCGACTCGTCTTTCGCGGTGAACGCCACGTGCATCTGGTTGATACCGGCGCGCGAACCTTCGATCCAATAGGACGGTTTGAGAGTCCCGATCCACAGGTACGGAATCTTTCCGGGACCCTGGCCTAACAAGAAAAACTCCTTATGAGGCTGGACGATGCCAAGGCCCAGCGCCTTCGCGACGGCGTCGTAGAACGCGCGGGCTTTCTGAAGATCGGTCACGACGATGCCAGTGTGATCGAGCATGGGCGGCTCCAATATTTCGGGCTGCCAAGGCTACCTGGGTTGCCCAGCGCACGACATGCTCGCGCCGACACCAGTCGGCGTCGGCGCGAACTGACATCGCCGGACGCATGGGCCGACCCGCTCTCATCACGCGCGCTTCCGCGGCTGCATCAACTTCGACGGCAGCAAGGTGTCCGCACCGAACCTGGGACGACGGTCGTAATTCACGCCGTTGTCGAGGAGGCGGCGCTGGAGCACGCCGGCGCGCCACGAGTCGAAGATTTCTGTCGCGCTGCCGACGTGTTCGCCGCCGAGGAAGAGCTGCGGCAGAGTGTCACCGCCCGTGAGTTCGACGAGCCTGGCGCGAATCCTGCTGCTGAAAGCGTTTTCACGGTAGTCGGCCGAATCGAGATCGACCACGCGGCACTCGATGCCGAACTGCTTGAAGAACGCGCGGAGCGACTTGCTGGTCTCGCAGCGCTGCAATGCGAACATCACAAGCGGTGCGTGAAACAGAACATCGGAAACGTATCGGTTCGCGACGCGATCCACCTTTGGTTTGGCTGAAATCCTTGCGGCAAACGCCATCATCAACATGTGCACGATGTTTCAATCCTCCTCACCTTATGTAACCGGTCGCTGCGGAGATGTTCCCGAAGCGGATCGATCCCTTTCTATGCGGACTTCCGCGGCTGCAGCCACTTCGGCAGCAGCGAGTATGGGTCGAGCTTGGCTTCACGGTCGTAGCTCATTCCGCCCTTGTCCAGGCGTGCCTGCAACGTGCCGTTCCGCCACGCGTCGAACAAATCGGTGGCTCCGCCGATGTGCTCGCCACCGACAAAGACCTGCGGCAGCGTCTTCGCACCGGTGCGATCCGCGAGCACGGCACGAATGCGACCGCCGAGATCTTCCTTCTGATACTCGACCGAATCGACGTCGATGCTGCGGTACTCGATGCCGAGCCGCTTGAAGAGCTTGCGCACCGACCAGCAGAACTCGCACCACTCGAGCGCGAACATCACGACGGGCTCCTGCTCGACGACCTCGGTGACGAATCGAATTGCGGCCGGATCGAGCGCGACGGCGGGCTGCGCAGCGGCGGCCGGCGCGGGCGCCGGCACTGACGGCGCATCGAAGCGACATAGCGGCGTCGAGCGGGACACTTCCCACTCCTCCGCGGTCATCTCTTCACCGATGCTTTCGAACAGCGGCGTCGACAGATATCGCTCGCCCGTGTCGGGCAACATGCAGACGATGTTTGACCCTGCCGGCGCGCGCCGCGCGACATCGAGTGCGGCCGCGAGCGTTGCGCCGCTCGAGGTACCGGCGAAGATGCCCTCCTGCCGCGCGAGCTCGCGCGACAAACGCAGCGCATCGTTGCCGGCCACCGGCACGATCTCGTCGATCAATCCGGCTTCCATTGCCTGTTCGGTCAACGTCGAGATGAAATCCGGCGCCCAGCCCTGCATGAGATGCGGACGAAAGCGCGGATGACTGCTCGCGGGACCGCCGCTGGTATCGCGCGGCTGCGGGATGCCGCTGGCGAGAACCGGTGAGTTGTCGGGCTCCGCCGCAACGATTCGTGTGCCCGGCCGCGCGCGCTTGAGTTCGCGCGCCACGCCCTTCAACGTGCCGCCGGTGCCGAAACCGGTGACGAAGTAGTCGAGCCGTTCATCGGCAAAGTCGTTGATGATCTCGCGCGCGGTCGTGCGCGAGTGCACATCCGCGTTCGCCGGGTTCTCGAACTGGCGGCACAGGAACCAGCCGTGAGTCATCGCGAGCTCCACTGCTTTCGCGAGCATGCCGGTGCCCTTCTCGGCGGCGGGTGTCAGCACGACCCTGGCGCCGAGAAAGCGCAGCAGCTTGCGGCGCTCGACGCTGAAACTCTCGGCCATCGTGACGACCAGTGGATAGCCCTTCTGCGCGCACACCATCGCAAGGCCGATGCCGGTGTTGCCGCTGGTGGCTTCGATGACGGTCTGTCCGGGTTTCAACGCGCCGCTGCGCTCGGCGTCCTCGATGATCGCCAGCGCCATGCGGTCCTTGACCGAACCCATCGGGTTGAAGGATTCCACCTTGACGTAGACGTTGACGCCGTGGGGACTGAGCTTGTTGAGCAAGACGAGGGGCGTGTTGCCGATGGTTTCGAGAATGTTCTGGTAACGGGCCATGAGAATCTCCTTTTGAGCATCCTCAGGCCCGGCCGTGGGAACCAGCGTGGAAATACCTGAGGTCTGACCCCTTTTGCTAGGAAATGGGGTCTGACCCCATTTTCGCGGCGTCGATGAAGGCGCGCAGCTTCGGCGCCATTGAGGCGCGCCGCGGGAAGTACACGAACAACCCGTCCTCGCGCATCGCCGTCTCCGGCAGCAGCCATTTCAGACGGCCCGCGCGCAGGTCGTCCCGCACCATCGGTTCGGGGGCGTAGGCAATGCCAACCCCGGCGCGCGCGAGCTCGCGCGCGCAGGTTGGATCGGTGATCACGACCGTACCCGAGGTCGCCACCTTCACGTGCTTGCCGCCATCGACGACATCCCACTCGTACAAGCTACCCGCGGCCTGCAGCCGGTAACCGATGCAGTTGTGGCGCGCCAGATCGGCGAGCGCGACCGGCTCGCCCTTCGCGCGTAGATAGTCGGGTGAGGCGATCATGATCACGTCGAACGGCTCCGTGAGCCGCACGGTCACCATGTCCTGCTGCACGGCTTCGCCGAGGCGTATGCCCGCGTCGTAACCCAGCGCCACGATGTCGACGAAGGCTTCGTTCGTGTGCACCTCGACCGTCAATCGCGGATGCTCCCAAGCGAGCTTCGCGAGCAGACGCGTGAGTCCCATCGGCAGTGCGGAGTGCGGCGCGTTGATGCGCAATGTGCCGGTGATCGCGCCGCGGGCCGCGGACATGTGCTCCACCGCCGAGCGGATCTCCTCGAGCGCCGCGTCGACCGTCGCGAGCAGCGTCGCGCCCGCCTCGGTCAATGAAACGCTGCGCGTCGTGCGCGCAAACAGCGGCTCGCCGAGCCGGTCCTCGACCGCCTTCACGGCATGACTCACGGCCGACGCGCTCATGTTGAGAACCGAGGCAGCCGCGGAGAAGCCTTTCTCGCGCGCCACCGCGACGACCACGGGCAGATGGGGCAACAAATCGCGATCCATTCATGCACCTCATCGCATAACCCATGCGATTACGCCCCGTTTATCTCATATGTGCGAGCAATTAGCCTGTTCTCCACCGAAACACACCCGCTTCAGGAGAACGACCATGAACGCTTCCACCCCCAAGACCTGGTTCATCACCGGCGCCTCATCCGGCTTCGGCACGGCCTTCGCCCATTACGCCCTCGAGCGTGGCGACAACGTGGTCGCCACGGCGCGCAACGTCACGAAGCTCGACACCTTCGTGGCCCGCGCGCCGGATCGCGTGCTGGCGCAGAAACTGGACGTCACCAAGGCGGCCGACATCGCGCCCGCCATCGACGCCGCGGTGAAGCGCTTCGGGCGCATCGACTATCTGTTCAACAACGCGGGCTACGGCGTCGTCGGCGCGCTCGAAGAAACGTCCGAGAGCGAGCTGCGCGCGGTGCTCGACACCAACTTCTTCGGCGCCGTCGCGGTGACGCGGGCGGTGTTGCCGGCTATGCGCGCGCAGCGTTCGGGCGCCATCGTGAACATCTCATCGATGGGTGGCCAGATGTCGTTCGAAGGCGTGAGCGCCTACTCCGCATCGAAGTTCGCGCTCGAGGGCATGTCCGAGGCGCTGGCGCTGGAAGTGGCGCCGTTCGGCATCAAGGTGCTGATCGTCGAGCCGGGTGCGTTCCGCACGGAGTTCGGTGCGCAGGCGCTGCGCAACATGCCCGTGATGGCGGCGTACAAGGATTCGCTCGCCGGCATCCGCGGCGTCCTCGACCGCATGCACGGCGCGCAGCCCGGAGATCCGGCGAAGGCTGCGCGCGCAGTGGCGCTGGCGCTCGAGTGCGATGCGACGCCGCTGCGCCTGCAGTTAGGCGCCGACGCCATCGGCGCGGTGCGCGCGCACTCGGTGCAGTTGCTGAAGGATCTCGCGACGTGGGAGCGCATCGGTCTCGAAACCGCCGTCGACTGACAAGATCAAGGATGCGAGATCAATATCGCCAGGAGATTCTCGCGTATGCGGTGCGCTCGATTTCCTGGCGGACCGCCGGGACGCCGATCTCGGGATGCCGATCGTGCAGCAGATTCTGGCCGACGACAGCCAGCTCCAGCTGGTCGGTCGCAAGCCACGCGAGGTGCAGATCGAGATCGCTGTAGCCGGGCACTGCCACCGTTACATTCTCGAGGCGGCTGACATAGCGCAACGTGGCATCGAGCTGCAGGTTGTGCGGCAGGTCCATCGACGAGCGCAACAGCGCGTGATGTTTTGAATCCGCCGCCTCGCTGAGGCCAAAAGAGTTGTCGAGACTTCCCGGTTTCGGCCGGATGTCGATGCGCAATTCCGAGACGCCCGCACGCAGGCGCCACGCATCCGTGACGCGATATTCCGCACTCAGCTCGGCACCGTAGGTTTTGCCTTCCTGGCCATTGAGGAATACCACCGGCAACGGAACGGGCGGGTTCGCGGGCTCGATGCTGCGGATGTCGTCGTAGTCGTGATAGTAGCCGGCCACCGACAGGGAAACCCGCTCGTGCGGCTGCGCGCGGTAACCCACTTCGTAGGCGATCAGTTTCTCCGACTGTAGATCCGGGCTGCCAATGGAAACCGGCGGGGCGTAGTAGCTGCGGTCGATGCGCGCCGGCGTGCGCAGGGCGCGGGAAACGGCCGTCCACAACATCTGCCTGGCGCGCAGCTGCCATGCCAGCCGCACGCTCGGTTGCCACTCCTTGTCGGTGTACTCGTTGTCCTCGATCTTCGTTCCGACCGTCAGGTGCAGCCGGTCCGGCACCAGCGCGATTTCGTCCTGCACGAAAGCGCTGATCGTCTCGAGTGACACGCGCTCGGGCCGCAACCCGATGGAACCGGAGCGGAAGTCATCGCGCACCTGTCGATAACCCGCGCCCCAGACGATGTTGTGTCGCGTGCCCACGGCAAGCTGGTGCTGAAAATCCACGTCGTACGTGGTCGTCCAGTCTTCGTAAGAGCCCGGTGAGTCGCGGTGCATGCGATCGAAGTAGACCTGCAGCTTGAAATCCGAGTCGTCGGAGAGCTTCCGCGACCAGCGTCCGAGCACATTCGCGCCTCGCGCGACGATTTCCTGCGGCGGTACGTCGATGGTGTTTTCGTACAGGTCGCTCTGCAACGTCAGCAGATCGCCGCCGGACGTCACGGAGTCCAGTCGAAATCCGCCCTGACCGTGATGAACGTCATTGCCCGGATCTACGCCGCTGGCCGACACGGTACTGCCATGCTCTGCATATTTCCCATACGCGCGGAAGTGGGTGTTCTCGGAGATCGCGCCGCCATAGCGCACGGCGCCGGCCGTAATCAGGTCGCCGCCGGTCGCTTCGAGGTACAGACCCTGCGTGTCGCGTGCGCCCCGGGTCATGATGTTGATGACGCCGTTGACGGCGTTTGCGCCCCACACTGTCGCGCCGGGACCGCTGATGACTTCGATTCGCTCGATGTCCTCCAGCAGCACGTCCTGCGCTTCCCAGAACACGCCGGAGAACAGCGGCGTGTACACCGTGCGCCCATCGATCAGCACCAGCATCTTGTTGCTGAGCGGTGCATTGAAGCCGCGTGCGCTGATCATCCACTGCGCCGCGTTGATCTGCACGAGCTCGAGATTTCCCGCCAGACGCAACGCTTCAGGAATAGTCGTGGCGCCGGAACGATGGATGTCATCCTGCGTGATGACTTCGATGGCGGCGGCGGCTTCGCTCAGTTTCTGCGGGCGCTTCGAGACAGAAGTGACTTCGATGTTCGAAAGCTCGTCGAAGCTGAGCGTCTTCAACGCCTGCGTGTCTGGCGCGGCGTCAGCGACCGTGGCGGCGCCGAAAACGGCGGCCGCGAGAGCGATCAGCAGTTTCGACTTGCGCTGTGAGGTCATTCGCGCGTGAGTGTTTCACCTTCGGCCGTGCCAATGCAAAGCTGAGAGTGCGCACCACGTCTCACTACTTGCCCCTAATACGCACTCCTTACAATACGCACTAACCGCAGGCGGCCAAACGCTGCCGCTCACTCGCCTTCAAGAGCGAACTCGATCACCTAACGACCTGGCGAGCTCCCGCAGGAGTTTCGCGCCGTCTCCGCGCCACGCGCTGCCGTGCATACACGCGAGCGTCGCCGGATTCTCCTGCGCCAGACGCTCGAGCAGCGCGCTGGTTGAAGGCGCATGCGCGAAGTAGTCCATCGGCGCGCGAAAAGCTTCGCTCGGGCCGAGGATGTCGGTCTCGGTCAATGCGGTATCGCCGCGGCCGCCCTGCGTGAACAGGTCGCCGCAGAAGAACGTGCGCGTCGTCATGTCCATCATGAGACCGCACTCCCACGAGTGCGGCATATGCGGCGTATCGAACCAGCGCACCCGGTGACTGCCAAGCTCGAGATCTTCTCCATCGGCAAGCGCGCGCGGCGCGCGGTCGGCGAAGTCGTTGATCGAGACCATCGCTGCCACCTGGCCGCAAACCGGTACCGCGTTCGGCGCAGCCACCAGGAACTGGTTCAGTGCGCCGCACTCATCCGCCTCGAAGTGTGACAACCCGATGTAGCGCAGCTTCTCGAGCGGCAACACGGCGTTCACGGCCTCGCTCGTCAGCGGGAACAGTCCGCGCTGACCGGTATGAAAGAGCAACGGCGTATCGTCGACGACCAGGTACTGATTGAAACTGAAGGCCCCGGAACCTCCAGGCAGATCGACTGGTGTATTGATGCGAAAAATACCGTCGGCAATTTCCTGGATGTTCGTGCCGGAGTGCGGATTGGTAACCATGATGGGCTCCACTTTTAGCGGCTGTGATCCCGGCGCGCGCGCCCGGACTGAAAATCGACACGCTGCCCGCTTATGATGGCCCCATGAACCGCACCCTCGCCACCCTCGCCACCTCGCTGATCGCCTCCGCCGCTTTCGCCGCGCCAGCGCCCGACGACACGGCGCGCATGGAGCAGGTGACGCAGGAATACGTGAAGCCGGGCCAGTTCATGGGCACCGTGCTGGTCGCCCGCGGCGACAAGATCGTCTTCAGCAAGGCCTACGGGACGGCGAACCTCGAAAGGAAAACTCCGAACACGCTGAATACGAGGTTTCGACTCGGCTCGCTCACCAAGCAATTCACCGCAGCGGCCGTGCTGCTGCTCGAAGAGCGCGGCAAGCTCAAGACCACTGACCTCGCGAAGAAGTACTACCCCGAGGCGCCGCCCGCGTGGGACAAGATCACGCTCGTGCAACTCCTCACGCACACCTCGGGCATCCCTAACTTCACGTCGTTTCCCGACTACGAGCAGTTCTCGAAGCAACCGAACACGCCGACAGAGCTCGTGCGGCGGTTCCGCGACAAGCCGCTCGATTTCGAGCCGGGCGCGGAGATGCGTTATTCGAATTCTGGTTACGTGCTGCTGGGATTCATCATCGAGAAGGCGAGCGGCACGACGTATGCGAAGTTCGTCGAAGAGAACATCTTCAAACCGCTCGGCATGAAGGATTCCGGTTACGAGACGGCGGCTCCGCCGATCCCGAACCTCGCGCAGGGCTACGTGCCTGGGCCCAGCGGTCCCGCGGTCGCGGATCATCTCGACATGACCGTGCCGTTGTCCGCGGGCGGGCTGTATTCCACCGCCCCGGACCTGCTGCGCTGGACCCAGGCGCTGTTCGCCAACAAGCTGCTGTCCGCCGCGTCGTTGACGAAAATGACCACGCCGGCGAAGAACGACTACGCCTTCGGTCTCGCGGTCGCCAATCGAGCGGGATTGCGCGTCATCGAACATGGCGGCAGCATCGACGGCTTCGACACGAAGCTCGCGTACTTCCCGGACGACAAGCTCACGGTCGTTGCGTTGTCGAACATCAACGGCCCGGGCGCCAACAATATCGTCGACAAGTTAGGCAGCGTCGCGCACGGCGGAGCCGTGGTTCTGCCGAGCGAACGCAAGGAAGTGCAGCTCCCGGCCGACGTGCTGAAGCAGTACGTCGGCACCTACGAGCTGAAGCCCGGCTTTGATCTGGTGCTGGACGTAAAGGAAAATCGGCTGACGATCTCGCCCACGGGCCAGGCCACGGACGTGCTGTTTGCGGAGTCGAAGGACCACTTCTTCTCCAGGCGCGTCGATGCGCGCATCGAGTTCGTGCGCGACGACAGCGGCGCCGTCACGCACCTGATGCTTCACCAGGGCGCATTCCACGGGAAAGCGCCGAAGAAGAAATGAGCGTCACCGGCAAAGGCGTCGCCATCCTCTGCGCCGCAATTGTGCTGGCAGGATGCGGAGGTGGAGACGGTAGTGGTGGCAGTGCGCCGCCCGTCAATCGCCCGCCGCAATTGGCCTTGCCGAACACCGAGCAGCCCGCAGTCGAGCTGCACGCGTTCAGCTATGACGTCTCGCAGGGCGGACGCACTTTCACCGATCCGGATGGCGACACGCTGCGCTACGACATCGAGCTTGGCCATCTGGGCAACCCGTATTCGGATCCCGATCCCCCGCACGGACTGCGCATCGAAGGCACCCGCGTGGTGGGCGCGCCCGAGGAGACCGGCGTTGCAGTCGTGACCGTGACGGTCTCCGATGCGCAGGGGCAAACCGAGACTAACCAGTTCAACATTCGGGTTGCGCCGAATGGCAAGCCACAGGTCGTCAACTCTCCGGCTGACCTGCTGGTGAATACCGGCGCGGCCTTGAATGTGGATGCGTCCTTCGCGGGCGCCACGTTCTCGGATCCGGATGGCGACCCGCTCACCTATTCCATCCAGATGCGCGGCGCGCCGGGTGTGAGCGCGAACGGCGTGCAGCTTTCGGGAACGTTGAACAGCGTCGGGTTGGTCGAGGTCACCGTGACCGCGCGGGACGCGTACGGCGGCAGTGGTGACGACGTATTCCTGATCGCCGCGCCGGCCGCGGCACCCGGATCGCCATCTTTGCCCGCCACTAGCTACACGTACGAGAGCCGCACGCCGGACATGCCGTACGTATATCGCCAGCCCGCCATATTCTTCGACACCGAGAGAGCCGACAACCCCACGACCAACTCCGGCGCCACGCTCGGCCGGGTGCTGTTTCACGACCAGCGGCTGTCGATCACCAACACCATCGCCTGCGCGTCTTGTCATTCGCAGTCCCACGGCTTTGCGTCTGCGGAAAGGTTCAACGTCGGCGCGCTCGGTATCCCGTTGCAGCGCCATGCGATGGCGCTCGTGAACACGCGTTACAACTTTAACGGCGCGTGGTTCTCCGACATGCGCGTCAGGAGTCTGCAGGATGTCGCGCACCAGGCGATGAGCAGCCCGGAGGAGATGGCGATGTCGACGCAGCTGCTGGAGAGCAAGCTGCGCGCCACGGCTTTTTACGAGCAGCTGTTCGAAGCTGCGTTCGGTACGCCGGAGATCACCGAGGCGCGTGTGTTGAGTGCGCTCGAGCAATATCTGCAGTCACTCGTCGCGTATCGCACGAAGTTCGATCGCGCGTTCAACTCAATGGACAATGAGGCGGTCGATCCCGGACTCGTGCTCGACCCGCAGGAGATGCGCGGGCTCGACATCTTCCGCGGCGCAGCGGGGATCGCCTGCAACCGGTGCCACCAGCTTCAATCCGGCGTGAATGTCTGGCAGGCGAACAATGGCCTCGACGACGTGTTGAAAGACACCGGCACCCACGATCCTGCCCTGCAACGCGATGGGTCGCAGGGCGTATTCCGTGCGGGCGCGTTGCGCAACATCGCGGTGTCCGCGCCGTACATGCACGACGGGCGATTTGCGACCCTGCGTGAAGTGATCGATCACTACGATCACGACATCAAGGACACGCCCGATCTGGATCCTCTGCTGCGAACCTTTGACCGAGCGCCCTGGCGCATGAATCTGAGCGAAGCGGACAAGGATGCGCTCGAAGCCTTTTTGCGCACCCTGACGGATGAGGAGATGCTGGCGGATCCCAAGTTCTCGGACCCGTTCCTCTGACAGCATGGCGCGCGCCCGAAAGCGCCGGCCACTGTTTCTTAATCAATCACTTACGAAGGCCCTCGCGGCGCGCGCGGAATTTTCATGTGCCCTGTCGATTCACGCGCCAGCGGTTCGACTAACTCCCGAGACCTACAATTTTCAACTCAGGAGTTACGACCATGCGCCGCTCTGCACTCGCCACCGCCCTCGTCCTCGCGGCCACTGCGCCGCTCGCCTTTGCTGACACCGCACCCGCGTCGGTGGCGCCAGTGCCGAAAGGTGCGTACACGATGGACAAGGCTCACACCAGCCTGATCTTCCGCGTGAATCACCTCGGCTTTTCGAGCTTCACCGGCCGGTTTACGCGTCTCGACGCGCGCCTGGAGACCGATCCGTCGAATCTGACTGCCTCCAAACTCAACGTGACCATCGATCCCGCCTCTGTCGAAACCGACAACGCGCCCGAGGGCTTCCTCGACATGGTGCGCGGCAAGGGCTGGCTCGAGACGGCCGACTTCCCCGAGATGAAGTTCCGTTCGACGCGCGTTGAAGTCACGGCGGCTAACCAGATCCGCGTGCAGGGTGAGCTCACGTTCCACGGCGTCACGAGGCCGATCGTGCTCGATGCGAAGTACAACGGCGGCTACGCGGGACATCCGATGGATCCGCATGCGCGCATCGGCTTCTCGGCCACCGGCAAGTTCAAGCGCTCGGATTTCGGTGTGACGGTCGGCATCCCTGCGCCGGGCACCACGATGGGCGTTGGCGATGAAGTCGAGATCGTGTTGGAGACAGAACTGTCTGGGCCTGCTCTCGCGGTTGCGAAGAACTAGATCACGCCGCCGTTGGCGCGTAGCACTTGGCCGTTGATCCACGCGCCGTCGGGCCCGGCCAGGAACGCTACGGCGGCGGCGATATCTTCGGGCTGACCCAAACGCTCCAGCGGCGCCGCCTTGCTGATTCTATCTACCAGTTCCTGCGGCTTGCCGGTCAGAAACAGTTCGGTCGCGGTCGGTCCCGGCGCCACGGCATTCACGGTGATATTGCGGCCGCGCATTTCGTTGGCCAGCACGTGAGTCAGCGCCTCCACCGCGCCCTTGGTCGCGGCATACACGCCGTACGTGGGTTGATAGAGCCCGACCACGCTCGATGAAAAACTGATGATGCGGCCGCCCTCGCGCAGCCGCTTCGCGGCCTCGCGCATGCCGTTGAAAACGCCGCGCAGGTTCACGGCGATGTGCCGGTCGAACAGCGCGTCGTCCGCATCGGCGATGCGCGCGAGCTGCATGATGCCGGCGTTGTTGACGAGCACATCAACGCCGCCGAACTCTTTCTCCGCCGCGTCGAACAGCAACCGCATGGCCGAGGCATCGCTCACATCCGCTTGCACGGCGCTGGCCCTGCCGCCGGCGGCGGATATCGTCGCCTGCAGCGCCGTCGCGTCCGCGGCCCGGCCGGCGTAGTTGATCACCACGGCGAATCCATCCGCAGCGAGCCGGCGCGCGATCGCGGCGCCGATGCCGCGCGAGCCACCGGTCACGATGGCGGTCTTGCCGTTATCAGTCATGTGAACTCGAATATCGCAAAAGTTGCCTGCCCGGCCTGCGGTCTACGGTCGGAACCAAGACGAGTCGTTGTCCGACTTCGCACCGTCTCATAACCCGACAAGGTCACTCACCGCAACTTCACCTCTCGTAGGGCGGTCACCGACGCGTCAAATCACGGGAAACCCTCAACCTACCCTCATGCAATCACGGCTTGGTCTCCCGTTACTTTTGCTGGTCCTTGTGCCGGCGTTCGCGCATGCGGACGTGGACACGGACGCGGGCGACGACGCCGGCGGGGAGTACTACGCCATGTCGTCGACCGACGTGGCGCTGGTGGGCGTCGGTAGTGCGTCCGTTCCCATGGGCTACACCTCGAAGGACCCGTGGCTCGACCGCACGCAACGCTGGATTTTCCAGACGGTGTGGCGTTCGGCGATGCGCATCGATCGCGTCTTCGGCGCCGAGGTCGACGAGAATGTTTATCAGCAAGCCAGCGGCTCGCTTGCGCCGTCCCTGTTGTGGGATGAATTCGAAGGCTTCCAGCCCAAGCTGCGCTTCAACGTCAATCTGCCGCTGCCGCACCTCGACGAGCGTTTTCATGCGTTCATCGGCCGCGTGAACCGCGACGAGTACGTGACCGAGCGCAACCTCGAGTCCGGTGCGATTCCGCGCCAGTATGGCCCGGTGGAAGACGATCAAACCTTGTTAGGCATCCGCTTTCGTTCGCCCAAGGAAGGCGCGCATTTCGACGCGGACGCGGGCGTACGCCTGAACTTCCCGGTCGATCCGTTCGTCAAGGGCAGCTATGTCATCACGCACGGTTCATCCGAATCGACGCTGTTCAACTTCCGCGAGACGGCCTTTTGGCAGAACAGCGAAGGCGTCGGCCTCACCAGCCGCGTCGACATCGAGCGCGTTTTCGACATGACCTGGCTGCTGCGCTGGACGGCGTCCGGCACGTTCTCGCAGGAGACCGAAGGCGTGCGCGGCTACACCGCGCTGACGCTCGTGCACGGCATGCCGAATCGTCGGGCGATCGCGGCCGAGCTCTTCAGTAGTGGTGAGATGGATGCCGACGTGCCCCTCGGCGACTACGGCGCAAAGATTGCTTACCGGCGCAGCATCGCGCGCGACTGGTTGGTCATGGAGATCCGCACCAGCCTCACCTGGCCCAAGGATGAAGCCTGGCAGGTGCGCAAGGCGACCTGGGGCGTCGGCATCGGCTTCGAGATGTTTTTCGGGACCAACGAGTTCCTCGCACGCCCCATTACTTTTTGATCGATCGGGTCCTCACCCGGCACTCTCATTCAGGGGATCGCGGAATTCGGGCGCGCCGCCGCGCAGTGACGCCGTGCGCGCCGCACCCGTCTGCGACAGACACTGCCGAGCAAAGTCGTCGCCGCGCCGAAGCAGCGCGGCGGCCAGGTGGAGCACCTGCTCATCGCGGGGCGCGTGCAGTGCAATTTGCGTGTCATCGCAGCACACGCGCAGAGGCGGAAACAACACGTAGACGCTCTGGTGGTCGTTGCGCAAAACCTTCACGTTCTTCTCCCGCGGAAACGCTCATTACCTATAGAGCGTAATTTCGGGGAGAAACGGCTCATCCTGGCAGCAAATGGGGCCTGACCCCATTTCAGGCAGAATGCGGGCCGATGGACTTGCCCGCGCTGCTGCACACTTACGGGTACCTGCTGATCTTCTTCGGCACCCTCGCCGAGGGGGAGTCGCTGCTCGCGCTCGGCGGATATTTCGCGCACCAGGGCTATCTTCAACTGCCGCTCGTGATCCTCACGGCGTTCTGCGGCGCGGTCTGCGGTGACCAGTTGTTCTTCTATATCGGCCGGCACCACGCGAAGCGACTGCTCGCGCGGTTCCCGAAGATGCGCGACAAGGTGAACGTGGCATTGACCAGGATCGAGAACCACCAGGTGAAGGTGGTGCTCGGCATGCGTTTCATGTGGGGATTGCGCGTGGCGCTGCCGATCGCGCTTGGGCTCACGAACATCCGCGCGCTGCGCTTCCTGTGGCTCAACCTCATCTCCGCCGGCGTGTGGTCCTGCGTCTTCGCGCTGATTGGATTCGGCGCCGGGCGCGTGATCTCGCAGCTCGTGGCCGATCTCAAGCACTACGAGCTGTGGATCGCGGGCGGCGTTGCGGTGCTCGCCGCGATCGCGCTGGTCTGGGCGTTTGGCCGGCCGCGCGCCACGAATCCCGAAAAGCCCCAGTGAGACTGGTTAGAATGCGCCATGGCACTGAGCGTTTTCGATCTGTTCAAAATTGGAATCGGGCCGTCGAGCTCGCACACGGTCGGACCGATGCGCGCCGCGCGTCAATTCGCGCTCCGGCTGCGCGACGCCGGCTTGTTAGAGCACGTCGCGCGAATCACGGTGATGCTGTACGGCTCGCTCGGCGCCACCGGCAAAGGACACGGCAGCGACAAGGCGGTGTTGCTCGGGCTCTCGGGGCACGAGCCCGATAGCGTCGACGTCGAAGCGATCGCCGGCATGGTCGAGAAGGTGCGTAGCACGCACACGCTGCCGCTGCTCGGCACGCATTCCATACCCTTCGAAGAGCGCGCGGATCTGGTGTTCAACCACAAGGACACGTTACCGCTGCATTCGAACGGCATGCGGTTCACGGCGTTCGCGGATGGCGGGGCGGAACTCGCGGCCGGCACTTACTACTCGGTGGGCGGTGGCTTCGTCGTGAGCGATGAACCCGCTGCAGGCGGAGGCACGCAAAAACGCATCGTGCCGGACCTGACGGTACTCCCTTTTCCGTTTCGCAATGGCGACGAGTTGTTGGCGGTGTGCGAGCGCGAGAAGACCTCCATCGCCGGCATCATGCGGCGCAACGAACGGCGCTGGCGCAGCGACGCGGAAATCGACGAGGGACTGCTGCGCATCTGGGGCGTGATGCAGGCCTGCGTGAAGCGCGGCTGCGCAACTCCCGGCGTGCTGCCGGGTGGGTACAAGGTGAAACGCCGCGCGCCGGACCTGCACCGGCAATTGACGGCGCCGCAGACGGCGGCGCCGCACGATCCCCTGATCGCCCTCGACTGGGTGAATCTGTGGGCGCTGGCGGTGAACGAAGAGAACGCCGCGGGCGGCCGGGTCGTGACGGCGCCCACGAATGGCGCCGCGGGCATCGTGCCGGCGCTGATGCACTACTACGCGCGGTTCGTGCATGGCGCGAACGACGCCGGCATCGTCGATTTCCTGCTGACCGCCGCGGCCATTGGCTTCCTATATAAGGAGAACGCCTCGATCTCGGGCGCCGAGGTCGGTTGCCAGGGTGAGGTGGGCGTCGCGTGTTCGATGGCCGCCGCCGCGCTGACTGCCGTGTTAGGCGGCACGGTGCTCCAGGTGGAGAACGCAGCCGAGATCGCGATGGAACATCACCTGGGCCTCACCTGCGATCCGGTTGGCGGGTTGGTGCAGATACCGTGTATTGAACGAAATGCCATCGGCGCGGCCAAAGCCATCAACGTGGCGCGCATGGCGCTGCGCGGCGACGGCACGCACTATGTGTCGCTCGACAAGGTCATCAAGACCATGCGCGAGACCGGCGCGGATATGAAGACGAAGTACAAAGAAACATCGCGCGGCGGACTGGCCGTGAACATCGTCGAGTGTTAGGGAAACAGCGTGGAATCAGCATGAAAGCCATCAACAAGAAAATGAGCAGTGTCCCTTCTGTCGTCGCACTGGCAGCCATGGCGCTCCTCGGCTGCGTATCTCCGGGCGACGTGAATCAGAAGCCGATCGACAAGCCATACGCGGCCGGCTCACCCTCGGGCGGAATTCCGCTGTGGAAGCCGGGTGAAAAATTCGTCGCGATCGCGGGCGGCGCGTGTCTCGGCACCTGCCCGGTTTACGAGCTGTACGTCTTCGACGACGGACGAGTCGTGTTCTCGGGCAAGAAGAACACGAGCAAGAGCGGCGTGTTCAACAAGCAGCTGGAAAAATCGGTCTACGCCGAATTGCTGGCGACGATCGTGCGCACCGGCGTGCTCGAAGACGCCATCAAGCGCGGCACCTGCCTCTCGGATCGTCCGATGCTCACGGTCATGCGATCCGCGCCGGGCGGCCAGACCGTTCGCACGGCGTCTTTGAACACCGGCTGCGAGGGTCACGAAGATATCGCCAAGCAGATCGAAAGCCAGTTCCTGCTGTTCACCGAAACCGAATCCTGGATCGCGACCTCGAAGCGCTTCTAGGAAAGGGAGACATTCCGCCCCTTCCGCAATGACACAGATCCTGATCGAAATCCTGCTGTGGTTCTGCGCGCTGGGATGCGCGTTGCTCGGTGGACTCTACTTCGCGTTCTCCGCGTTCATCATGCGCGCGCTGGCGCAGATCGGCGCGCCTGGCATTGCGGCAATGAATTCCATCAACGCGGTAATCCTGCGTTCGTCGTTCATGCCATTCTTCCTGGGCACCACACTTGGTTGCGCGGTGCTCGCAGTCTACGGCCTGGTCGCCGACGATCCGCGCCGCTGGTTCATGGTCACCGGTGGCATCCTGTACGTGGCGGGCATGTTCGGCGTGACGATGTTCTTCAACGTGCCGCTGAACAATGCGCTCGCGTCGGCGGGTGAGCAGAACTGGCCGCGATACCTCGCGCGCTGGACGCGCTGGAACCACGTGCGCACGCTGACATCGATGGGCGCCGCCGCGCTGTTCATCGCTGCCATTGCACGAACCTGATGCGCAGTAAAAAAGTCAGGCGGCGGTCCGCGCCGCCGCCCTTCCCGACACTGCCTCGCTAACTACGGAAGAATCGGCTCAGGACACTGGCCGACTCTCCTCACGACTCAACGCGGGAACAGCGTCTCCGGAATCTCCACGATCGATTCGAACGGCGCACCGCTCGCCTTCGCGGCACTTTCCACGGCGCTGAAGTTAGGCGCCTCATAGACCCAGTACGAACCGTGCTTGTCGGCGGTGCCGTAGGAGGTAAGCAGGGTCACGCCATACTTCTCGTCGCTGTCGCCGCGCACCTTCACGATGCTCGGACGCTTCACCAGGTAACGGTGCTTGGCCTTGTCGATGTGCTGCACGGCGCCACGCGGCTCCGCCTTGATATCGCTGGGAATTTCCGTGACGACATCGACGGGGAGGCCGTTGAGTGTGGCCGCTTCGCGCACCGCCGATTCACTCGGACCGGTGTACACGCAGTACGTCTTGGTCTTGTCGGCGTTGGCGTATGACTTTTCCCAGTTCACATCCAGCGTCTTGTTGTTCGCGTTGACCTTTTGTTTGGCCGCCGCATCGACGCCGTCGAGCGCGCCAACCGGAAAAGTGCGCTCGACCAGATAGCGGTGGGTAGGCGTTGCCGGCCCGGCGGCCGTGTCGGCCAGACACGTGCCTGCAATGGTCATCGCCATCGCGGCGCAAAACGCTTTCATCATTTTCATCTCCCTAAAACTTGAGTTGCTATCCATCTCTGACGTCTGACAGAGTAAAGAGGGAACTGCGAATTTCGAATGATCGCGAGTCCGGCGTTGTTGCTATTTCGTCCGGGCAAATCGCGCGGCGAGCTTGGGAATGACTGCGAGTCCGGCGTTATTGCCATTTCGTCCGGAATGCAGATTGGGAGGTTTTCATGGATGCCTTATCTGACGTGTTGCGCGCGGTGCGTCTCTCGGGCGCGTTCTTCTTCGACGTGCAGGCGTGCACTCCCTGGGTTGCCGAGACTCCGCACGGCAAGACGGTGGTGAATGCCATGTTTCCCGGCTCCGACCACATGATCTCGTATCACCTGCTCATAAGCGGCGGGTGCTGGGTCGAGATCGAAGGCGAGCAGCCGATCAAACTATCCGCCGGCGACATCGTCGTGCTCCCGCACGGCGATACGCACGTGCTGACCACGGAGCTCGGTAAGCGCAAGACACCCGAGATGGCGATGTATCGCATGCCCGACGACGGACAACTGCCGGTAACGATTTCGATGGGCAGCGCGGGCGGCGAAGTCGCGCATTTCGTGTGTGGATTCCTCGGCTGCGACTCGCGGCCTTACAACCCGCTGCTCACCGCGCTGCCCAAGGTCATACATATAAGAGATCACGCGAGCGGCGCGCTCGGAGCCTATTTTCGTGCCGCTTTGGCCGAATCGAAAGGACGCATGGGCGGCGCGTCGATGCTCGGCCGCATCAGCGAATTGATGTTCGTCGACGTCATCCGGCGCCACCTCGAATCGCTGCCCGCCGATCGCACCAACTGGCTGGCGGGTCTGCGCGATCCTTACGTCGGGCGGGCGTTGACGGCATTGCACGCGGATCCGGCGCGCGAATGGACTCTGGAAGCGCTCGCCGCTGAAGCCGCGCTGTCGCGCTCCGCATTTGCAGAACGTTTCAATCAGTTCGTCGGCCACCCGCCGATGCAATACCTCGCCAACTGGCGCATGCAGCTCGCGACCAGCTATCTGCGCAATGGCACCGAGAGCATCGCATCAGTGGCAAACCGTGTCGGGTACGACTCCGAAGCGGCGTTCAGCCGCGCATTCAAGAAGGCAGTGGGCGCGCCGCCGAGTGAATGGCGCACCTCCCATGTAACTGGAGACGCCGCTTAGGTTCCGTCGCGCGATCGCCATTCGATTCAGTAAAACTAAACACTCAGTCAGAACAACAGAACTCGCGGGACTCTCAAATCGTCAGGATGTGCTCCACACAAACCCAAGGAGCAGATCATGTCGAAGCGTCTCACCCAACTACTCACCGTCGCAGCCGCACTCGCCCTCACCGGCGTAGCCGGCGCCACCACGCGCAGCGAAGGTGACGTACCCAGCACGATCGTCAAATACGGCGATCTCGCACTGAACACCAAGGCCGGCGTGGCCAAGCTGCACGCCCGCATCCACGCCGCCGCGGAACTCGTCTGCGGCAGCATCGACAGCCGCGTACTCGGCCTGCGCGAGCAGTTCGACGTCTGCGTGTCGGATGCCATCACGCAGAGCGTAACCGCGGTCGGCAACGCGAACCTGAGCGAGTATCACCGCTACGGAAAGAAGGCGGCGTTGCTGGCATCCAACCGGAACTGAACCTCGTAGGAGGAGGTAGGGGGCGTCGTTGCGGACCCTGCAACGCGTAGCGACGCCCCGTTTGTTTGTCTGCAGTGCCGCGCGAGCCCCTTTTTCAAATCGCGCGGGATCAGCTCATGTAGCCATGCAGGCGCTTTTCGATCGCGACAATCCTCGCCGTGGCACGTTGACCACGGCGGGGATTCCGCATTGAAGAACCACGTGCAACAAATCTGCAATCTTGGCGCGGGAGGATCGCCCCTCCCCTCGCCTGGAGCGCATATTTATGAGCACCGCCACGTTGTCCGCCGCCGCACCCGAGCTCGATCGCAAGCCCGGTCGCGTGACGGTTTTGTTGTTCGTCGCGTTACTGATCGGCGGCGCTATCTACACCGCCACGAGCCTCAACCACGACGTGCAGGCCTCCGGCTGGGAGGCCACTACCTACCTGCCGTTCCTGCTGCTGGGCATCGCGCTGCTCATCGCACTCGGGTTCGAATTCGTCAATGGCTTCCATGACACCGCGAATGCCGTAGCAACCGTCATCTACACGCATTCCCTCCCGCCCAACTTTGCGGTGGTGTGGTCGGGCGTGTTCAATTTTCTGGGCGTGCTGGTATCGAGCGGCGCCGTTGCCTTCGGCATCATCTCGCTGCTGCCCGTCGAACTCATCCTGCAGGTGGGCTCGGGCGCGGGCTTCGCCATGGTGTTCGCGCTGTTGATCGCGGCCATCGTCTGGAATCTCGGCACCTGGGCGCTGGGGCTGCCTGCCTCGTCGTCACACACGCTGATCGGCTCCATCATCGGTGTCGGCGTTGCCAATGCATTGATGCACGGACGCGACGGCACCAGCGGTGTGGACTGGGCACAGGCCACGAAAGTGGGCTACTCGCTGCTGTTGTCGCCGCTCATCGGCTTCACGGTGTCGGCGCTGCTGCTGCTGCTGTTGAAGTCCCTCGTGAAGAACAAGGAACTGTACGAGGAGCCGAAATCGAACGCGCCGCCGCCGTGGTGGATCCGCAGCATTCTCGTGCTGACCTGCACCGGCGTGTCGTTCGCGCACGGCTCGAACGACGGTCAGAAAGGCATGGGCCTGATCATGCTGATTCTCGTCGGCACCGTGCCGCTGACCTATGCACTGAATCGCGCCATGCCCGCGAGCGAGATGACGCAGTTCGCCGCCGTGGCGCAAGTGACGCAGCGCTCGCTGCTCGAGAACACGTCCGCGACCGCGCCTGACGATCCACATTCCGTTCTCACGGAATACGTGCGCACCAGGCAACTCAATACTGAAGTGGTGCCGGCGATTGCCGCGATGGTCGGCGACATCGGCCGGCAGGTGAAGGACTACGGCACGCTGGCGCAAGTGCCGGCGGCGGCCGTCAAGAACGTGCGCAATGACATGTACCTGACCTCCGAAAGCCTGCGTGCGCTCGACAAGAGCACGGCGACGCTGAGTGCAGATGCGAAGGCGAATGCCGCAGCGTTCAAGAAGGAGATCGACTCCGCCACCAAGTTCATTCCGCTGTGGGTGAAGGTGGCGGTGGCGATCGCGCTTGGGTTGGGCACGATGGTCGGATGGAAACGGATCGTGCGGACCGTCGGCGAAAAGATAGGCAAGACGCATCTCACGTACGCACAGGGCGCCTCCGCGGAACTGGTCGCGATGACGACCATCGGAGCGGCCGACATGTTCGGCCTGCCGGTATCGACCACGCAGGTGTTGTCTTCGGGCGTCGCCGGAACCATGGCCGCGAACAAGTCCGGCCTGCAGTGGGGTACGGTGCGCAATCTCGCGCTGGCCTGGGTGCTGACCTTGCCCGTGGCGATGCTGCTTTCCGGTAGTCTGTACTGGCTGCTGAACAAGCTGTTTCACTAGGTTTTTTTTACTGGGGTCGATGTATGTCACTCAACGGAATCGATCACGAAGAACTCATCCAGCGCATTCGCCGCGATCTCGCGGACAGTTGGGATGAAGAGATCGAGATGGACGTCGAGGACTACCATCCGCTGCCCGGGTTGCCGGACGGCGGCGCGGGCGTCGCCGGCGAAAAAGACTATCGGCGCAATTATTTCCAGCAGCTGTTCCGCCTGCAGGCGGAGCTGGTGAAGCTGCAGGACTGGGTGTACGCGTCCAAGCAGAAGGTGGTCATCCTGTTCGAAGGGCGAGACGCCGCGGGCAAGGGTGGCGCCATCAAGCGCATCACTCAGAAACTGAATCCGCGCGTCTGCCGCGTGGTGGCGCTGCCGGCGCCGAACGATCGCGAACGCACACAGTGGTACTTCCAGCGCTACATCTCGCACCTGCCCGCGGCCGGCGAAATCGTGTTGTTCGATCGCAGCTGGTACAACCGCGCCGGCGTCGAACACGTGATGAATTTCTGCAGCGACGAGGAGTACGAGGAGTTCTATCGCTCGGTGCCCGAGTTCGAAAGGATGCTGGTCCGCTCCGGAATCCGCTTGCTCAAGTACTGGTTTTCGATCACCGACGAAGAGCAACACGTGAGATTCCTGGGGCGCATCCACGATCCGCTCAAGCAATGGAAGCTGTCGCCGATGGATCTGGAATCGCGCCGGCGCTGGGAGGATTACACCCGCGCCAAGGAAGTGATGCTCGATCGCAGCCACATTCCCGAAGCGCGCTGGTGGGTGGTGCAGGCAGTCGACAAGAAACGCGCAAGGCTCAATTGCATCGATCACCTGCTCAAGCAATTTCCGTACGCGGAAGTGCCGAAGCAAGGTGTCGTGCTGCCCGAGCGCGAACGCCATGAGCACTATTCGCGGCAGGCCGTTCCCGCCGAAATGCTGGTCCCAGAGATCTACTGAGTTAGAGGGGACATTCCTGGTTTTGGTGTCACATTTGCAACGCTCAGCGTAAGGTTTCGCGAGCCGTTGCAAATGTGACACCAAAACCAGGAATGTCCCCTCTCATGACCGACAC
>DATHJZ010000165.1:0-33326 GCA_035286365.1 Steroidobacteraceae bacterium
GGCGGCGTGCAGCCGGCGCAACAGGCGCAGCGCGGCGCGGAAGTAGGCGGGGTCGCGCGGCTGCGCAATCTGCATGGGCGCGCCTTCGATCCAGCTGCGCGTGAGGATGCCGGGCGCGAGATCGAGCACGCGGGGAATTCCTGCGGTGCCTTGCTTGAGAGCAAGTCGGGTCAATGCACGGTGTTCGCGACGCATGAGTCGTAACGCGAGCCAGCGCGCCCAGGGGCGCGCCGTGCGCGCGTCGCGGACCACCGTGTCTCCGATGCGGGTGATGGTGCCAAATACGTCGGCCTTTAGAGGGGACATTCCTGGTTTTCGTTGTGAAAAGGGGACACGCTTGTCGTGGGCGACGACCTTGCGGCTAACAAGTGACAGTCAATAGCAGGCATGTCCCCTTTTCACAACGAAAACCAGGAATGTCCCCTCTACTGCCACTCGCCGCGCAAGCCGGCAACGATGCGCTGCAGGCTGGTCGCGCTGGCATCATCTCCCGGCACCGGCGCCGTCACGATGACCTCGATGCGCGACCAGAACCGCTTCGGCGGCTGCGTCATCGCGGATTTGCCCTCGCGATGGCTGAAGAAGCTGCCCCACAACCCACGCAATGCCATCGGAATGACGGGCACAGGACGCCGCTCGAGAATCTTCTCCACGCCTTTCTTGAACTCGTTCATCTCGCCATCGCGCGTCAGTTTGCCCTCGGGAAAGATGCAGACGACTTCGCCATCGGCGAGCTCGGCGTCGATGCGATCGAACGCCTTCTGCAGCGCGCCGGCATCTTCGCGTGCCGATGCAATCGGGATCGCGCGCGCGGTGCGGAAGATGAAGCCCATCACCGGGATCTTGAAGATGTTGTGATCCATCACGAATCGCACGGGACGGCGCACGCTGCCGCCGATCACGAGTGCATCCATGAAACTCACGTGGTTGCTCACGATCAGCGCCGGACCCGTCTCGGGGATGTGCTCGAGTCCCTTCACCTTGATTCGGTACATCAAGTTCACGAATACCCACGACAGGAACCGCATCAGGAACTCTGGCACCAGCGAATAGATGTAGATAGCCACCACGGCATTCATCACCGCCGCGAGGATGAACAGCTGCGGGATGGAGAAGTACTGCAGCCACAGGATGGCCAGCAGTGCCGCGCCCACCATGAACCCCGCGTTGAGGATGTTGTTGCAGGCGATGATGCGCGCGCGATGACTCTCGGCACTGCGCTGCAGGATCAACGAGTACAACGGCACGATGAACAGCCCGCCGAACACGCCGATGAACGCGCAGTCCATCACGACGCGCCAGCCATCGGTACTCACGAATTCCTTCCACGTCAACAGTGCAGTGCCGGCGGCATGCGCGCCAGGATGAGCGAAGTACAGATCCAGCACGAATATCGTGATGCCGATCGAACCCAGCGGCACCAGGCCAATCTCGACCTTGTGCCCCGACAGGCGCTCGCAGGCCAGCGAGCCGAGCGCGGTGCCGATCGAGAATGCGGTCAGCAACAGGATGTACACCGTCTTGTCGCCACCGAGCACGTCGTGCGCGTACGACGGCAACTGCGCGAGGATCAACGCGCCCACCAGCCAGAACCACGAGATGCCTAACAACGACAAGAAGATCGCGCGGGTCTGAGCCGCGAAGCGAATGGTCTGCCACGTCGCGGTGAATGGATTGTAGTTGACGCGGAGTCCTGGGTCGGTGGGCTCCGCGCGCGGGATTGCGCGTGAACACAGATACGTCCCGACGGCCACCACCACCATGGCCACGGCCGCGGCGACGTGCGCATCGCTCGTGCCACCCTGCGCGTGTTCCGCGGCAGAAGGGGGCGCCAGCAGTCCGCCAGAGATCGTGCCGATCAGGATAGCGATGAACGTTCCGGCATCCACCAGCGCGTTGCCGCCGACCAGCTCGCTCTGCCGCAGGTGCTGCGGCATCAGTGAATACTTCAGCGGCCCGAAGATCGTCGCCAGCACACCCAACAGGAACACCAACGACAGCAGCGTCGGCACGTGGCCCACGTACAGCGCCGCGGCCGCGCAGAACATCAGGACGACTTCCGCGAGGCGCGTCTGGCGGATCAGCCTGCTCTTTTCATACTTGTCGGCGAGCTGGCCGGCGAGCGCCGAGAACAGGAAGAACGGCAGGATGAACAAACCCTGCGCCAGGTTCGACAGCAGGCCCGCGTCCCCGGCATTGACCGCCGCGGAGGCGCCATAGGTGACGGAAACCACCAGCGCATTGCGAAACAGGTTGTCGTTGAACGCGCCGAGAAACTGCGTCAGGAAAAACGGCAGGAAACGCCGCGTCTTCAGCAGCGCAAACTGAGATTGTTCTTCGCCTGGAACCTGCTCGGGCAGCGGCATCAGGCCTTGTTAGGCCGTCGCCATCGTTCGCGCGCTGCCGCCTGGCGGTGCTGGTTCACCACTTCGAGACTCTTGTGCAAGGTGCCCGAATCGGGCGCGAGCGCGAGCCCCTTGTTCACGTCGGCGATCGCCAGTTCGAATTGCTTCAGCCCCGTGAACACCGCCGCGCGGTTGTTGTAGGTCCGCCAGTTGTTGCGATCGAGCTCGAGCGCGCGGTTGCAATGCTCGAGTGCTTCCCGCCAGCGCTTGAGCGCCGCATAGCCTGCGCAGACATTCGAGTGGCCGGACGCTTCGTCGCGCGGATTGTTAGGCTGCTCGAGGCCGGCGAGCGTCAACCGCAGGCCTTCCTCGTAGCGACCCTCCTCGAGTGCAGTCGAACCAGCCGACAGCATCTGATTCAAGGGCCCAAGCACGGTGGCCGACTGGGCCGGAGACAATTCGTCGGCCGACGCGCTGGCAGCCATGATGGCGAGGCAGGCGCAGACGAGGACCAGACGATGCATGGGACTTTTATAGCCTGACGCAACCCAACTTGCCAGAACGCAGAACCGCCTTCCCGGTCAAATAAAGCGCTACAGTCCGATTCCGCTACCCAAGGTGTTCGAAATGAACCGCGTGTCGCTCTTTCTGACCGTCCTGGCGGGCCTGGCCGGCTGCACTACCTACAAGCTCTGGACCGAATCCGACTCCGACCGGGAACAGGGCACGGTGCAGTTGTCATATGAATACCGGAAGTTCGAGAGCCCGCAGGTGGATGAACGCGCCGGGCTCGGCATGGCGCGCGAGCGCTGCGCGGACTGGGGCTTCAAGAGCGCGCAGCGCAAGGGTGAAGATCGCGCCTGCACCGACGGAACCGACAAAGATTGCAGGAAATGGCGGGTCACGCGCGAATATCGCTGCCTGAAAGAACCCTTCAAATAGGTCGCCGAGCGGGTTACTTCACCGCATTGCGCGTGGCAAGCGCCGCCATCATCTTGTCCAGCTCGGCGCGCGGTAGATAGCGGCCGTTGAAGAGCACCGCGGAGATGCGCCGCGTATTGCGGATGTCGTCGAGCGGATTCGCATCGAGCAGCACCAGATCGGCGCGTTTGCCCGTCTCTATCGTGCCGCGATCCGCCAACGTTCCGAGCCATTCTGCCGGCAGGCGCGTCGTGCTCTCGAGGATGCGCTGATTGCTCAGGCCTGCGCGCGACAGCGCCTCGAACTCGTCATGCAGCGCGAATCCCGGCGCCACGCCGGGTACAGGCGAGTCCGTCCCCGTCAGCACCGGGATGCCCGCGTCGTCGAATGCGCGTACCAGTTCGAGGTTGAATGCCACCACAGCCCTGACGTAATCGACGAGCCCGGGATCGTGCCGCTCAACGTACGGATTGTGGTTCACGCCCAGTTGATACTGCACCGGCGGTAGATAGCGCAGATCGTCGCGCCTCGGCAAGGTCTCCGGGTGCGCAACCGCTTCCACGATGCGTTCGTCCAGTGTGAGCGTGGCGGTGAGCCATGTGCCGTTTCGTTTCGACATTTCGACGTAGCGCGGGATGGCCACATGATCAGGCGGCGCAGTGTGTTGCGCAAATTCCTCCGCATGCGCCACCATGTCGAAGCCGGGCTGAAAGAATTTTTCGGTGATCCCCTTCTCTCGCTGCGGGATGTGGCCCACCACGCGCATGTGCAGCTTGCGGGCCTCATCCACGATGGCGGTGAAGGTTTCGAGCGACAGCTTGCTGTAGACCTTGATGAATTCGTAGCCATCGGCCTGCGCATCGCGCACGAATTGTCGGCCGTCTTCGGGTGTGGCCGCGACGTGTGTCATGCCGATGGGCCACATCGGCGACGATCCATCGACCATCACCGCATTGGCGATGTGCGGCCCCAGTACGCGCCCGGTCTCGACATCGCTGCGCTGGCTGATCGACTCGGACATCGCGGACAGATTGAAAACCTGCGTGACGCCATTCGCGATGAACGGGGTGAGGTAGTCCTGCGTTTCGACCGTGCCGTCGGCAATTTTCGGATCCCGGAGATACAGCCGCAGCATGCGATCGTTGCCGATGTGCACGTGCATGTCGGAGAACCCGGGCAGCAGCCATTTGCCGCGGCCGTCGATGCGCTTCGCGCCGCGCGGCTTGATCGCGCCGGCACCGGTCGAAATCGAGGCGATGCGGCCGTTGGTGATGACGACCGTCGCATCGTCGATCGCCGCGGCGTCCGGCGTCATGGGCAGCACACTCACGTGCTCGATCATCAGGGATCCGGCCTCCTTTGCGACAACGGCAGGAGCATAGACGGCAAGCGCCGCACTGAAGACGACAGCGAAAACTCGCGACATTAAATTTCCCCGCAATGGATGAACGCGGGGTTGAGACGCGCCAGGCGTCCGATTGGTTGCAATCAGGGCGAAGGCAGTTCCGTGGACGCTTCGAACGCGGCGACAGTTCCGTTTTCGGAGTTGAGCAGGGTCAGGGTGTTGCCCGCGATTTTCCAGCCCGACACGTACTGGAACATCGCGAGGAAGCGCTGTTCGAGTTCCATGCGCACGTCGCAGAACATTTTCGTGCCGCCAATCTGGTCGAACTTGAGCTGCTCGCCCGCGAGCACGTAATGACCAAACATGCTATTGCAGCCGGAAAAGCCCACCACGTTCGAGTTCTGCGATTGCAAAGAGAAATACACTTGGCGGCTGCCAGCCGGATTTGGCACCACGACCTCGCCGACCTGCATCAGGCGCCAGTGCGTGTCGAGCAGTGTCGAAGGCGTCGCCTGCGCGACTTCTTTCCGTGCCGAGGTGTTGCAGCCCGCGCTAACAACCGCGATCAACAACGCCGTGAACAACATCGAGTTGAAGGTTTTCATGACCTCAAGCGTACTCCCGCGCGGGCTTTCAGAAAGTCGGAATGGTCCGATACTCAGCCGCCAGGGCGACCAGCATGTAGAGCAGAAAAAATGCGCCCGCATCCACCAGCGCCTTCCAAAAGATCTCCGGCTTCACCTCCAGGCGATCGGGCGTGGCGCGCGGCGCGAACCGCGGCCACCATTTGTTGGGTGTCGCGGCGACATAGGCCGTGAATTCCTCGGGGAACGAATCCGCAAGAAATTGTTCTTCGCAGGACGCCGCGTAAACCACCAACGCCGCGATCAATATCACGGCGGCGCAGCACAACAACACCGAGCGGCTCGTGAGCCCAAGACCCAGCGCGCCAAGAATTGACAGGGCGTACAGCGGGTGACGGCACAGCGCAAACGGCCCGGAGGTGATGAGTTGTTCATCCTTGTGACCGGCGATGAACGCGGAGCACCAGATGCGGCCCAGACAGGCCAGCGTGACGCAGACGAAGCCGGCGACGCCCGCGAGGTAGTGCCAGCCCGCCGGAATTTCGCGCGGACCGACGACCGCGGTGGCCGCGATCAGGCCCACGTAGATCGCGAAGGTGGCGCGCAGGCGCGGAGTGCTGGCGGAGTCCGTCATTGCAATAGATCGTTCACTGGACGGGTCTGATTCCCTGGCGACGCGGAAGGTGGATTATAGGGTCGCAGTGCCGCGTGCGAGTTGAGAAGCGCCCCTTCATCGCCAGCGGGAGCCCCATGGCACTCTTCAGCCGCGGGCGGGATCGAGGAAGCTGTCTACGCAAGTGGTGGGAGCTGCAGTGGATGATGTGCGGGGAAGGGTGAAGGCGAGAGCCATCTCCCCTTCTTATTTTGGCTCCCGGCTTAAGAATTGTTCCGCTTCGATAGCGCCCAGGCGGGCGAGGGCATGCGAAACAAAGTAGAGCGTTGACGCGTTAGGCCACGCGTGATGAAGTCGAATCAAATGGTTACCGACTTTCTCCCGTGTTATCTCGGACTTTCGCGGCTTTGCAACACCGCGTTTCTGCGGTCTAATTATAGTTAGGTCCCACGGTCACGCCTCATGTTGTCCACCCTCCGAGTCTTGCGCGCCCTCAAACAACGCGATAGCAGCGGCCGCATTGGCGCCCTGCGCCGAGAAGGTGCGGGTCATCCCAATGGCATTGCTCCATGGGCGCTCGCTATGGAATTGTGGATTGCGGGTGACATAGTCGAAGCGCGCGCCTTGGCGGAAACCATCCTGCAACAAGAACCCACCGACTTTTGCAGTCTCGCCATCTGCAGCGACTATCTGGTACGCGCCGGTAACCCTGAGGGAGCTCTTGCGTATGCACAGCGCCTCGCTGTAGCCGACATGCCAATGGGCTTTCGCCACGGCGGAATTGCGAAGGCTCTGCTGTCCCCGCTTTGGCTGATCGGATATGGTCGCGCCGTTCGGGAGTACTCGGAATGGGTACAAAGGTGGGTGCATTGGGCGAGAGATTACGTCAAGGCAAATGGGACCTAACAAATCGCTGGAGCGCACGCGTGGAGAATAAAGTACCAAGTTCATACAACAGCGCGCGCGGCGCTCAGCTCAACCGTTAGGTTGCACTCGTGACGATTCGACGCCTCGCAACCTCCGACGTTCCAAAGCTCATTCCACTCATGGCGGAGCTGGGCTATCCGACCACGTCTGATGCATTGGCGGAACGCGTTGCCACGGTGGCGGCGAATGCGGACGACGGGGTACTAATTGCCGAGGAAGAGGGCAACATTCTGGGTCTTGTGGCTGTCCACAGCTATGAGATGTTGCATCGCCCTGGTCGCCTCGGCCGCATCACGGCGCTTGTCGTGTCGGCCTCTTCAAGAGGACGCGGTGTCGGCAGTCAGCTACTGAGCGCTGCGGAGAGCCACCTGCGCGCGCTTGGTTGCATCAAGCTGGAAGTTACAAGTGGAGAACAGCGGTCAGAGGCACATGAATTCTACGCGGCGCGCGGCTATCGCGAGCAGCGAGTCCGCTTCGTTAAGAATCCTGCCACCTGACGAAGCGCTGGAGCACGCGCGTGGAAGATAAAGTGCCAAGCTCATACAGCAGCGCGCGCGGCGCTCAGCTCAGCCGTTTGGCGGCGCGATATGAGACAGCGCAACCGTCGTGCAAAGTCCGATCGGCAACGGAGCGTCACGAGTGACACGACCCACGATCTCCGGCATCTCACCGTTCTTTGTCGTCGCCGACGTCCCGGCAACGCTCTCGTTCTATCGCGATATGCTGGGTTTTGAGGTTACGTTTCGAGGCCCAACCCCTCACGACGAGTTTTTCGGAATTGTCCGCCGCGATGGGGCAATGATCATGTTCAAGGCGCTCGGCGAGATCTCGGACGGCAAAGAGGTTCTCATCGAGCCGGTCCCGAACTACAAGCGTAAGCCCGCTTTCAGTTGGGATGCTTATCTTGAAGTCCCGGACCCGGACGCGTTGGCAGCGGAGTTCGCTTCGCGTGGCGTTCGTTTCGCGGTGCCCCTGGGGGACGGTGATGAGGGACTCAGAGGCTTCGTGATTGAGGACATCGATGGCTATGGTTTGTATTTCGGCCATCTTCGAGCTTGAGCCACCGCATCTAATGCGACCCTGCTAGGGCAGAGCCACCATCAGCGAGTCAATTCCGCATCCATCGGAGGGTTAGAGATGAAAAACCAGCGCGCGCTCATTGCGCTCACAATAGCTAATCTGGCGCTTCTGCTCTTTACGCTGATGCAGCAAATACGTCCCGCATTTGCCGAAGGCGCGGCGCCAGTGCTGCGAGGGAGTGGGCTTGAGATTGTCGATGGACAGGGGCGGGTGCGCGCAAGCATCAAGCTTCTTCCAGCGGGCAAATCTGAAGGTGGTGAAGATTATCCAGAGACGGTACTGCTCAGGCTGATCACGGAGCGAGGGCGGCCTTCGGTGAAGATCAGCGCTTCTGAGGACACGTCTGGACTGACCTTTGTCGGCCCGACCAATACCAAGGACACGTACGTAATTCTTCAATCTAAAGGTGCAGTAAGCTCGTTGAAACTGCGCAGCGAAGACGGTCACGAACAAATACTCAAGCCGTAAGTCACGAATCAATGGCGAAGCCTGACAAATCGCTGGAGCGCACGCGTGAAAGATGAAGTGCCAAATTCAAACTGCAGCGCGCGCGGCGCTCAGCTCAACCGTTGGTAATACGGCGCAATGTTCACTCGCCAGCATGCGGACCAGGTTGTCACTGCGTTTCTCGACGAACACGAGATCGCATCCTTCGATTTTGATTCGCCATTGCCTCAGCACGAGGATCGGCACGTCCAGAAGTTGGTGGTGGTGCGCGTCGAAGAGCATGACTTTGGGTGGCTCTACTTTTATGACGGCTCGGTTCACGCCGAAACCGGCAACCCTGTTGACGCGCTCGTCGGCAACGCTCCACTAATTGTCGATCGAGCCGACGGAAAGCTTTATGTCACGGGCACAGCCCATCCAATCGAGCACTACTTGCAGGAATACCGCCGTGGAATTCGAACGAGTGCCTAACAAATCGCGGGAGCGCTCGCGTGGGGAATGAGGTGTCAAGTTCATAGCGTAGTGTTGGTTGGATTGTCTTTCTAGATCTGAAAATGGAGGCGATGTGGACAACGAACCCGAATCTTCTGACACGCGGCAGAAAAGGGTGAAAAAGACGGGAGCCGGTATCGCCATTGGCATCGTGTTTGGCGTTGCCATCGGCACAGCGATGAAAAACATTGGAGCTGGCATCGCGATTGGTATCGCGCTTGGAGTGGCGTTGGGCGCCTCAATGTCTCGAAGGGGATGAGAACGTTTCGTGGTCACGTCGCGTGCGATCTAACAAATCGCTGGAGGGCACCCGTGGGGAGCGAAACTGCTGAACGAACTGATGACAATAGCCGACGTCCAGTTCCACGGAAAAGTCGTTCGAAACATCACGTCTTGTCTCCACTTGTTCTCTTAGCGGCGACGTACGCGATGCAAAACAATTCATTCACGGCGCGGAGGCTCAGATGAAGAGAGTCACAGGCATCGGAGGGATCTTTTTCCAGGCGCGAGATCCGGCCGCGATGCATACCTGGTACAAAAAGCATCTCGGCATTGACGTGCAGGAATGGGGCGGTGCAGCGTTCACCTGGACGGATGACGCGGGCAATCCCACGAAGGGAACCACCATCTGGTCTGTCGGCGCTAAAGGTGGTGATCACTTTGCGCCAAGCACCTCGACCTTCATGATCAACTACCGCGTTGATGACCTGGCCGCCCTGCTTCGGGCGCTACGCCAAGAGGGCTGCACCGTACTCGAGAAGACGGATGACTCCGAGTACGGCAAGTTTGGTTGGGTCATGGACCCGGAGGGCAACAAGGTTGAACTCTGGCAGCCACCTGTAGGGCAATGAATTCCCGGTTCGCCCGGCCAAAAAAAAGGGAGACGTCACGCGCCTCCCCACAAAGAATTTATACAACACAGAGGGGCTTGCGGGAAGACCCAGTGCGTCATGCAGCATCGCCGGCCTGTCGAGAAGGCAGGAAACCGGAGTGACGCGATGACTGATTCGCCAACGTACTACCACGGCACAAAGGCCGACCTGAAGGTGGGTGACCTGATCGAACCGCGCTATGCCTCCAACTATGGCAAAAGGAAGGAGGCGACTTTCGTTTACCTGACCGCCACGCTGGATGCGGCAATCTGGGGAGCCGAACTGGCCGTTGGCGCAGGGCTTGGCAGGATCTACATCGTGGAACCCACGGGATCCATTGAAGATGATCCAAACCTGACGAACAAGAGATTTCCCGGAAATCCTACAGAGTCATACCGTTCTCGCAATCCATTTCGCATCCTCGGCGAGGTTGCGGATTGGAAGGGTCACTCCCCCGAGCAGCTCAAAGAAATGCATGATCACCTTGAGAACCTCAAGCAACGCGGTATCGAGGCCATTGAAGAATGAGCACGGTGCAATGAAAGGATCCGTTTTTGTCGGCACCAGCCTCGACGGTTTTATCGCCCGAACCGATGGGAGCCTCGATTTTCTCCCACCAGGCGGTGGCGAACCCCACGGCTACGATGAGTTCATCGCCTCGGTGGATGCATTGGTCATCGGGCGCAAGACGTACGAGACGGTATTGGCCTTCGACACATGGCCCTATGGTCGGAAGCCGGTCTTCGTGCTCAGCACTAATCCCCTTGCACCTGCACCCGCTGCAGCGGAGGTAGAGCATCTGTCCGGGCCTCTAGCTTCTATCCCATCTCAGCTTGAAGCCCGCGGCATCCAGCATGTTTATGTCGATGGTGGGATCACCGTCCAGGGGTTCCTGCGGGCTGGACTCATCCAGCGCCTCATCATCACGCGCGTGCCCGTGCTCATCGGCACCGGAATCCCGCTATTTGGCCCCACGACGCGCGACATCCGTCTAAAACACATCGCAACGCGCCAGTACGCCAGCGGTCTCGTTCAAAGTGAATACGAAGTGGCCGTCCAAGCCTAGAAACCTTCGCAGTAATCAGGCCTCGGATCGTTGGTGATCGCGTGACACTCCACGATGACTTCCGCGCGGGCGGAACGGGATAGACTGCTGCAATCAGATCGGGGAGAAAAACAATGACTATGAACCGGCGCGAAATCCTCAAGACCACCGGCGGCATCGCGCTCGCCACGGCGTTCAGCGGCACCGCGCTCGCGAAGCCGAAGCCGAAAAAAGTGCTCATTCTCGGCGGCACCGGGTTCATCGGCCCGCACTTCGTCAAGGCGCTGATGGATGGCGGCCATGTCGTCACGTTGTTCAACCGCGGCAAGCGCGACCCGGAAGCGCATCCCGGCGTCGAACAGTTGTTAGGAGATCGCGACGGCAAGCTCGAGGTGCTCGCCGGCCGCAGCTGGGATACCGTCATCGACAACTCCGGCTATTTCCCGCGTACCGTGCGGCTCTCCGCCGAGATGCTCAAGCCGCGCGTGACGCAGTACATTTTCATCTCGAGCATCGCGGCGTACGCGGACTTCGCGATGCCTGGCGTCGACGAGAACTACCGGTTGAAGAAATACGAAGGTCCCATCGTCGAAGAGCGCGGCTACAAGACTTACGGCGCATTCAAGGTGCTGTGCGAAGACGTCGTGAACGAGGTGTATGGCAAGAACGCCACGATCATCCGTCCGACGTACATTGCCGGCCCGGGTGACTACACCGATCGATTCACGTACTGGCCGTTCCGCGTGGCGCAGGGCGGGGAGATGCTGGCGCCAGGTACGCCCGAGAGCCTGATCTCATATATCGACGTGCGCGATCTCGCCGAATTCATGCGCACGTGCGCCGAGAATCGCGTCTATGGCACATACAACCTGGTCAACAAGCCCGGCAGTTTGTCCATCGGCCGGTTGATCGAGACCAGCAAACGCGTGACCGGTGCGAATCCCACCGTGACCTGGGCGCCGGTGGAATTTCTGCAGGCGCAGGGCGTCATCGCGGGCGAGCTCGTCTCGGCGCCGCAGCTGCCGATCTGGGATCCGCCCATCGGTGATTACGCGGGCATCGGGCTCATCCGTTGCGATCGCGCGATCGCGAAGGGCCTCGAGTTCCGGTCGATGGAACAGACGATCCGCGACACGCTCGACTGGCAGAAGGGCAGACCGGCGGAAAATCAGACGCTGAAATCGGGGCTGACGCCTGAGCGTGAGGCGGAATTGTTGAAGCTGCTGCATGGATGAGGCTCAACGGCAATGTAGTTGGTCGCGGACAGTCGCGTATCTGCGCAAATGCTCCTCAGGATTCTGTCATCGGATGTTGGCTGCCGTCTGAAGTAGCGCAGCTCGCTCACGGCGGCTGCGTCGCGGTCGTGCAGGGCGTCTGCGGTTGACTGCGCGAGCCACGAGATGCGCAGTTTCATCGCGGCGGTGATACGAGATAGCGATTCCGCGCCCCGGGCAGCGTCGGGATCGTCTATCAATCTCAACGCGTATTCCCGGAGCCAGGCCAACTCGTTGAGGCTTGCGATCTCGGCCGTTGAGTGCGGCATGTCCCAAATGCGGCGCAGGCGGTCGATCCGCGCCAGGTAGCTCTCTCCAAGCAACAGATGGAACCAGCTCCGTTGATACTGGGCCACGCAGTTCAATGCCGGCTCGCTCGGCACGACGATCTGGCGATTCATTGGTACGAGATGATTGTCAAAAGTGACGGAGCAGGTATCGGACAGTCGCATGCCGCCGTCGAATCTGCTGCCTCCGATGCGCACCGAGTCGCTGCGCAGGTCGGCTGCGCAGAAGATAGTGCAGGTGCTCTGCGCGAGCGGCGCATGGAACAATACGACGTCAGCCACGTTCGCGAGCGACACGTAGTCGTAAGTGCCGTCGACACGAATTCCATCGCGCGTCCGCGACAGGGTGACGGGCTGATGCGCGCCGGCAGTCCGCTCGCTGCCAGCATTCGCCAGGATGAGTGAGCCGCCCTCGATGGCGCGCAACAGCTTGAATCGCCTGTAATTCGCCGCGCTCCACCAGGGCAGGGCCACACATCTCAACGCACCTAGCGGATACAGATGCATCACGACCGCGATTCCGAGCGGCAGACACTGCGCGGCGACAGCGCGTGCGGTGCGCGCGGCGACCTCGAAAGTTGCCGAAGCCGTGGACTGCGCGGGATGCAAATCCACCTCCGTGCGCAGCCGCGCGAATCCGCGGCGGTAGGCCGCGCGCCACGCAGGTTCGTCCGGCATCCGTGCCGCCTCCGCAGCGAGCTCCGCGATGATTTCAGTCGACGGTGACAATGACCTTTCCCCGCGCACGCTGGCTGCCGATGTAGTCAAGAGCGGCGCCGGCTTCTTCGAGTGGATAGCGCCGGTCGATCACGGTCCTCAACTTGCCGTCTCGCATCAGGCCCGCGAGAAGCTCAAGGTCAGGGGCGCCCACGTTTGCGACGAAAAACACGAGCTGTTGATCGATGAACGGCGCAAGCATCTTTTGTTTGAGGATCCTGGTCATCGGTCCGAGAAACGCGTTGTCCTTGGGCCCGCTCACGGTAACGATGGTGCCTTTCGCTTTCACCACGCGTTTCAGATCCAGAAACGGATGGTTGCCGACGTTGTCGACGATGACGTCGTATTGCACCTTGCCCTCGGTGAAATTCTCCTTCGTGTAGTCGATGACATGATCCGCGCCGAGCGAGCGCACCAGCTCCACGTTCCGGGTGCTGCATACCGCGGTCACCTCGGCACCGAACGACTTGGCCAACTGTACGGCGTACGTTCCGACGCCGCCGGAAGCGCCGTTGATGAGCACCTTCTGGCCCGCAGCGACGTGGCCGTAGACGCGCACGGCCTGCAGCGCCGTGCCGCCGGCGATGAGAATGGCCGCGGCATCCTCGAACGAGATCTCGGCGGGTTTCAAGACGATGTCGCCGTCCTCGCCGGCAACCGCGTATTCGGCGAGGGCGCCAGGCGCGCCGCCGAAGACTTCATCGCCCACCTTGAAGCGCGTGACGCCGGGGCCGACCGCCTCGATCGTGCCCGCCATGTCGTATCCGACGCGTGAACCTGTCGGAGCGCCCAATCCCGTTCCGAGCCGCATGAAATAGGGCTTGCCCGTGATTGTGTGCCATTCGTAGGGGTTGACACTCGCCGCGTGCACTTTGATCAGGACCTTGCCATGGTCCGCCTTGGGCTTGGCAATCCGTTCGAGCGCGAGCACCTTTCCCGGTGAGCCATAGCAACTGCGCGTGATGGCGCGCATGGACTCCACCCCGGCGGCAAGCGCCGGCGCTGGGCGGCACGGGGATTCGTGACTCAGCACAACCATCAACACCGAGATGCCGACAACGATGACCGCTCCCACACCGTAGAGAATCTTTCTTCTTAGTTTCACGTCGAGCTCCTGCAAAGGGTCACGAGAGCCGCAAATATGAATGCACGGCCTGGCGGGCACAGGCGCATGCGACGGTCGACGGGCAGGAGGTATCGAGCTACGCCGAATACCGATGAACGAAGGGTAGGGAGAAGGTGCCCGGCACCCTGGGGAGGGGCCGCGCCTGCGCCGTGTTCTATAGTTCAGGCCATGGCATCCGCTGCCCCATCTGCTCCGACCGGCTTCGCCCGCGTGTTCGCGTGGCCGCGGCTGCGGTTCACGCTCGCGGTCTCGGCGGCTCTGGGCGTGATATCAGGGCTCCACAACGAAACGCCGATGCTCATCGACCTGTTGCGCGCCGTGTTCATGGGCTGCGCCGTACTGCTGGTGTTCGGCGGGCTCGAGCGCAGGCCACGGCGGTTGCCGAACTGGTTGCCGCGTACGGTGGTCAGGCTCATCGGCATCGTGTTGGTCATCCCCGTGAGCGCGGCGTTCATGGCGGGTATCGACATGGACCGTAGCGATAGCCTCGGCCGGTTGGTGGGTACCGCGCTGCTGTTTGCACCGTGGATTGCCGTCGCCACGATCTTGCGGCAACGCGACTTGTTCGCTCGCGAGCAGGCGTTCGCGTTCGAACTGGAGCGCAGCGAATTCGAGCGCCGGGTCTCCGATGCACGCTTGAGCCTCATGCAGGCGCAGGTGGAGCCGCACTTCCTGTTCAACACGCTCGCCAACATTCAGGCGCTGGTGGACTCCGGCTCGCCACAGGCGTCGAAGGTGCTCACGAGCCTGATCGCCTATCTACGCGCGGCGGTGCCGCGCATGCATTCGCAGTCGACTACGCTCGACGACGAAGTGCAGCTGGTACGCGCATATCTCGAGCTCATGCAGATGCGCATGCCGGACCGGCTACAGTACGCGATTCATCTCGAGCCGGCGGCGGCGCGCCTGTACTGTCCGCCCATGACGTTGCTCACGCTGGTGGAGAACGCGGTGCGTCATGGGATCGACCCGAGCGAGACCGGGGGGCGCATCGATGCCGACATCTGGGTGCGCGACAATCGCTGCGTGATACGGGTAAAGGACACGGGGGTGGGGTTGAAGACCGTCAGTCGCGGGCTGGGCACGGGCCTCTCGACCCTGCGCGAACGCCTGAAGCTGGCATACGGTGGCGAGGCGCAATTGACGTTGACCGAGGTGGCGCCGCACGGCGTGTGCGCCGAGATCAGCTTCCCAGGCCGGGAGGTTTCGGCATGAGCGTGCACGCAACCGCGCTCATAGCCGACGATGAGCCGCTGCTCCGCGACGCGCTGGCGAGAATGCTCGCAAGTGCCTGGCCGGAGCTGCAAGTCGTCGCGCAGGCGCGCAACGGGCGCGAGGCGATCGAATTGTTCGAAACCCATCGACCCAACATCTGCTTTCTCGACGTGCAGATGCCGGGCAAGACCGGCGTCGAAGCCGCGCAGCACATCACGGGCCGCGCGCACCTCGTGTTCGTCACCGCATTCGACGAGTACGCGGTCCAGGCATTCGCGCAGGGTGCGCTCGACTATCTAGTCAAGCCGGTGGAGCCGGCACGTCTTGCCGACACAGTGCTTCGATTGCAGGAGCGGCTGCGCGCCGCGCAGCCCGCGCTTGAAACGCAGGCGCTCCTGCAGCAGCTTGCGCAGGCCCTCAATCCGGAAGCCGCGACGCGTGGGCTTCGCTGGGTGCGCGCATCCGTCGGTACCACCGTGCGGCTGATCGCGGTGGAGGACATCGATTTCCTGCGTGCCGAGGAGAAGTACACGCAGGTCGCCTGGCGCGATGACACGGGTCAGCCGCGCGAGGCCGTAATCCGCACGGCTCTCAAGGAGCTCATTCCGCAGCTCGATGCCTCGCAGTTCGCGCAGGTGCATCGCTCGGTGGTGGTCAACTTCAGCGCGATCAGCCATGTCACGCGCGGCGAAAACGAAACTGCCGATATTCATCTGAAGGGGCGGCCGGAAGTCTTGCCGGTGAGCCGGACCTACCTGCACTTGTTCCGGCAGATGTGAATTGCGGCCGCGATCGCCAGCCACGCGAGCATCCATCCGATCATGCCGCCGATGGCGAAATGGAACAGCCGGCGCTCAAAGTACACGCCCGCATGCGTCACGTAGTTAGCGATGGCGAACGAGCACGATGTTATGAGAAGGACGGCCGCCGCGGCAAGGCGTGTCCGGTCCGTTACGCACGTCGGCTCGCTCGCAGCGCCGCTCATCTGCACTTGCGGAGCATGCCGAATGCGCCGTGCCCAGATCAGCAGCGCTACCATGCCGACCACGGAGCTCAGATGCTGGAGAAACTTGTACACATAGATGTGTGTCCAGCCGATCTTGAACAGGGAGATCCGCAGCAAAGGCAGCGCGTCGGTCACGGGCGAGTATCGATGCGTGAACGAATCCCAGATCACGTGCGTTACCGCGCCAATCAACACCGCTACCGACGCAAATGCGATGTTGGCAAGCGTGATTCTCGAGTCGGAGGGCGTGATCCGGGTGCGCCACGGCTCCGGCAGCAGTGCGAGCGTCGGTGCTTCGAGCACGTGAACGAACAGCAACCAGGCGGCGAGTCCGGCGGGCCAGCAGAACCAGAACAGGCCGGCGAGGGTGTGAGTCGGAAGGAACGCCAGGTCGCCCGGCAGGAAATAGGAAAAGTCCGGCGACATGCTGCCGATCATGAGGGCGGCTAGCGGCAGGGCGCCTTTGGTGAACCGACGCAGCGGAAGGACGGCGGCGGCATGGGAGATCGTGAAGGGCATGGGCCGCAGATCGTAACGACTGCGCCGGCAAACATTCTTAACAATTGTGGCAACCGTTGACCGCCCGAATCGCTCCGGTGGACGCCAAAAGGCTTCTCCGTGGCTGCGAACCTTCACCCAGGCGGGGTACGCTCCGCCTCAAATAATTCTCTGGGAGTCGTCATGAAGGTAAACAGACGCGCCGCGCTCAAGATTGCCGGCGGCATCGCGCTGACCACGAGCCTCTTCGGACAGGCGTTCGCGAAGTCAAAGCCGCTCAAAGTCCTGATCCTCGGCGGCACCGGCTTCATCGGCCCGCACTTCGTGCGCGTGCTCACGGAAGTCGGTCACACGGTCACGTTGTTCAACCGCGGCAAGCGCGACCCCGAAGCCAAACCCGGCGTCGAGCAGTTGCTAGGAGACCGCAACGGCCAGGTAGACGCACTCAAGGGCCGCGACTGGGACGTGTGCATCGACAATTCCGGTTACAAACCGAGCCAGGTGAAGTTGACTGCAGATCTCCTGCAGCCGCACATCAAGCACTACATCTTCATCTCGAGCGTTTCCGCGTATGCGGACTACATTTCGACGAGCATCGATGAGGACTACAAACTCGCGTCCTTGAAGGACCCGAGCAACGAGGAAGTCACCGGTGAAACCTACGGCGGCCTCAAGGTTCTCTGCGAGCAGATCGTGCAGAAGACGTACGGTAAAAATGCCAACGTGATCCGGCCTACCTACATTGCCGGTCCCGGTGACCCGACGGATCGCTTCACCTACTGGCCGGTGCGCGTCTCGCGCGGCGGCGAGATGCTGGCGCCCGGGACCGCTGCCGATCCCATCGGTTACATCGATGTGCGCGATCTGGCGGATTTCGTTCGCGTTTGCGTCGAGAAGCGCATCGGCGGCGTATACAACCTCTGCAACCAGCCGCGCTCGGCCACCATCGGCGAATTGCTGGAGAAATCCAAACGCATCTGCGGCGCGGACACGACGTTCTCCTGGGCCAGCGCGGAATTCCTCGACAAGCACGGCATGAATGAAGAATCCGCGCCGCCGAATGCAATTCCGATCTGGACACCGCCCAGCGGCGACAGCGCCGGCTTCGCGTTGATCAAGTGCGATCGCGCCGTTGCGAAGGGACTCAAGTTCCGGGCGCTCGAGACCACGGTCCGCGACACCCTGGAATGGCAGAAAACGCGTCCGCCGGAACGGCAGACGCTGCGCGCGGGTTTGCCGCCGGAGAAGGAAAACGAGTTGCTGAAGGCGCTGCACGACGCGTGAGGCGTGCGCCGGCTATTTGCGCTGGCAACTCCCGATCGGCGGCGGCGGAGAAGCGGCGTTCGAATGGCTCACGATCCGACACGCGGCCAGATCGAACTCGACGAAGGGCGCGAGGTTCTCCGTGGTGCGGAATGTGATGATCACTTGATCGCCGAGCACGCTTATCTGCGGCGAGCCAGCCAGTGCGCCGCGCGCGCCCAGCATCACGTCGCGCGCGACTTTCTTCTTGCCCGCTAACACATCGTAGCGATACAGACTCTTGTCGTCCTGGTACAGGACCAGCGTGAGGTTGGAGCCCGGCACCTTTACACGCGCGAGGTCGCTGTGCATGGCGAGCAGCGTCAGCACGCCGAGGACGATACAGGCCATGATGACCATGCCCAGCGCGATCAAGGTCCAGGATTTTGCCGAGCGGAGATACACGCGTCGGATCGTAACGCAAGGTTGCTAGCTATTTAGTCAGACGGCGCGCCGAAGTGGACGCGCCGCCCGGGGCCGCGTAGGTTCGCCGGATGCGAATCAGAGTATTCCCACTCGAAAGCACCTCTCTGCGCGACTGACACCTCGTCGCCCGGCGCCGACATTCGCTCCCTGCCGCTTGCGATGCGACCATAGGCGCGTCGGCGAGCAACCTCAATCCATCGGAGCGTTCATGCGGTCACTCTTTCATGCAGGTCTCCTCATCGGCATCGCCTTGCTGACACTCGGTTGCAAACCCAAGCAACCCGCGCCAACCGCCGACCAGGACATCACGCCCACCGACGCGGTCGTCGCGCAGGTCACCTCAACCGCGGTGAACCCGATGCTCGAGGCCTGCAAGATCCAGATGACCGCGCCGGAGAAGCACGAGTGGACTACCTACTGGGATCCGAAGGGCGTGGCGCTCTCTGGCGAAGGTCCGAGTCACGTGCATTCGATTTACTGGGCGAACGCAAAGGAGAAGGAATCGCTGAGAGACAAGAACACGGCGATCCCCATCGACATCACCTGCTCGAGCGACGGACCGCCGGACGTGACCGTCTCGCTTGCCGCCTTCTCCTCGAAGGAGAAGGACATCCCGCTCAAGCCGGGCACGTATCAAATCGTTGGAAAATCCGGCGCGGAAGTAAAGCCGGGTGAAGTGCTGGCCGGAGCGCTGACCTACAGCAAGGGCATGTATGACGCCACGAGCGGCACCCTGAAGATCGAGAAGTTCGACATGGAGGGCATCAAGGGCTCATTCACGATCAATGGCCGTGAAGCATTGACGGGTGCCAAACCGATTCTGATCGAAGGCACGTTCGAGATGCCCTGCCGCGGCGGCGTGCTGGAAAGCGACTGCAAGGCGAACAAGCGCGTCGCGTCGGAGAAAGGCTGACAAAATCGCGCGCGCATCCGGCGGAACTCGATGCGTACCGTGTCCTCTGACTGATAACAGCCAAGGAGGCAGGACATGCAGTTGGACAACGACAACGACGATGAAATCACGATCGAGCACATCATCACGCGCATGATCGACGCGTGGAATCGTGGCGACGGCACGGAGTTCGCCGCGTCCTTCTCAGAAGGAGCGGACTTCATTGCGTTCGAGGGCACGCACCTCAAGGGACGCAAGGAGATTCGCGAATTTCATCAACGCTTGTTCGACCGCGAGCTCAAGGGCACGCGCCTCGAAGGCGCACCGAAGTTCGTCCACTTCCTCGGGCCCGCGCTGGCGGTCATGCACGCCTGGGGCACCACTGTACTCAACGGTCAGGCGAACGCTTCGCCGAGCCGCGATTCGATGCAGCTATTCGTTGTGGCCAAACGCGAAGGCGAGTGGCTCTGCGACGCGATGTTGAATGCGCGCCGCATCACCATGGAACAGCAGCTCTTCCAGGATGAATTCGCGACACTGTCGGCCGGGGATCAACGCGAAGTTACGCACCGCGTGGTATCGCTGCGCCACTGATCGCGCCGCGCAGGCTCACTGCCAACCAGAAGAGCAGGATCGTTCCGATCGCATCGAGCGTCATCTTTCCGTAGAGGTCCAGCGGCGTGGCATTACCGTTGATGAACCCGAGGTAGTTGATCGCGTTGGTGCCGAGCATCGTGCCCAGCGCGATGCCCATACGATGCGCGTCACTCCAGGCGGGATGCGCGGCAAACCGCGGCACCAGCCAGCAACCGATCGCGGCGATCGCGAGGCCGCCCGCGACCGCCAGCGACGGCGGGAATTCGGGCCGGATACGGAAGGCGAGCAGCAGGAGGCCAAACCAGAGCACGCCGGCGATCGCACCCATGATGAACAACGCCCATGGCGGCAGCGGCTTGATGGGCGCGGGCCGTTTGGCCAGCGCGCAGCGCGGCGGGCCGATGGCGAGCACGATCAGTGCCGCGAAGAGGAGGGCGCCCAGAACAATCGAACTCGCGGGCGGGTTGTAGATACCGATGTGCAAGATCTTGTCGCGCACGAACTGCGTCCACAAGAACCAGGCCGGCACGCAGGCGACGAGGAACGCAATACTGACCGCGATGACGCCGCCGCGCGTGACCCAGGTGTCGTGGCGGCGCGAGCGGAAGATGAGCTCGGTCACCATGACCGGCACGACGACCACGAGCACGCCTTCGTAGAACAGCGCCCAAAGTAGATAGAGATAGTTGACGCCGCCGGCGCGGGCGTAGTCGGCGCCCTTGAAGATCTGCACCATCATTGGCGCGAACGAGGTTTGCTGAATCAGGAATTCCTCGGCGATCGACAGCGCGAACCCGAGCACCAGCAGGTTGAGCCAGCCGAGCTTCCAGTGACGCACCGCGGCGCGCGCCAGCAGCGCGCCGCCGCCCCAGATGCACATCTCGAGCGGGAGGACGAACAAGGAGGAGACGCGCGTGGCGCCGGGCAGGACTTCGGCGATGAGGGGCGCCAGCAGCATCAGCGTGAGGGCAGGGGCAATTCGGCCGCGTGGCGCGTTTGAGAGGTTTTCCATGGGCGCATCATGGGCGCGGGGTGGCGGCACGTATAAGTGATGAGTGTCACGCCGCGGAGGTGAGATTCAGCGTCCGTTAAGTTGGCCGCGGGCAATCTGGGAACAAGTCACCCGGAAGCGCTCATGAACCGCTCGATCAAACGCCCAATTCATCGTCTAGTCCTGCTTCCCACCCTTTCCATCCTGGCCTTGGGCGCCTGCGTGGGCACCAGGCAGTGGACCACGACCGGGGGCAGCCGCGAGGCGGGCATGGTTCGCGTCTCGTACCAATATCCCGAGTTCCATCAGCCCGACCTCAGCGATGCGGAGGCCATGGTGCTCGCGGAGAATCGTTGTGAAGCCTGGGGTTTTGAACGTGCTGAGCCGGTGGCCGGGCTGGTTCGCGAATGCAGCAATATGGATGCCGGCAATTGCGACTTGTGGACGGTGACGCGCGAGTTTCAGTGCAGCGCGGACGACGGCGATACGTCGTATGCGACGCGACTGTCTAAGTAGGCGCGGACTTTCCCACGAACGTGATGCCCGTGCGCGGCGGCAGCACATCCGGCGTCTGGATGTTCCACACCAGCCCTAACTTCTCGAGCGCGCGCAGAAACGCATAGCCGATATCGAGCTGGCCCGGATACAAGCCGTGACGCGCGGATGCCGGGAACGCGTGGTGATTGTTGTGCCAGCTTTCGCCCATCGACGGAATGGCCGCCCACGGCACGTTGTGCGCCTGCACGGCGCCGGTATCGACCAGCCAGCTTTGCGGTCCATGCGTGTGGCAGATGTAGCCGACGAACCAGTGCATCGACACGCCGGCGGTGACGCGCGCACACACGCCCCAGACAACCCATGGCACACCGCCGATGGCGTAGAGCGCCAGCGCGATCGGCAGCTGCTGCAGCATCCAGTAGCGCTGCAGGAACCGGTAGAAGGGATCGTCGCCAATGCCGGGCCCGGGATCGAACTTGGGCGGCTTGGCGAGCTTGAGCTTGCAGTGCAGGTTCCACCAGCCGTCCTTGATCGGGCCATGGCCGTGCTTGAGAAACGGATGGCAGTTGGGCTGGCGTTGCGCCCAATCGCGAAAATCGTGCGACTGGATCACCCAGAATGGCCCCTGCATGCCCACCAGCGTTCCGGACCACACCAGCACGCGCTCGAACCACTTCGGACATTGAAACGTGCGGTGAATCAGCCGGCGATGGAACCCGACGGAATGCCCCGTGCACATGGTCAGCTCGAGCAGCGCCAGAAAAACGGCAAATGCGCCCCAGGTGAAATAGATAGGCCCGAGTACGAGCGTGGCGAGCAGCATGCCGCCGTTCCAGAGCGAGCGGGCGGGGTCCCAGGTCACCGTTCCCTCCATCGGGTCCGCGTCGGCGCCGATGGTCAGTGAATTGACTTTGTATGCGCCGGCGGCTGAATCGTTGAGAGTGTTGCTCATGCGGATGGTCGGGTGACTTTTCGTTGCGGATGGAGTCGCCGGGCGCCGACAGTCGCGGGAAAGTCGTGCAGGGTGCGAGCATTGCAGGGTATCGCCGGTTTCACAACTAACTAAGAGTAAGCTCAGGCGTGCATGTCCATCATCGACCGCATTCTCGGACGCTCTCCGTCTGACGCGCCGCAGATCTACGCGCCGGGGAGCCCACCGCCGGTAACGGAGCTGCCGGCCATGGCCGTTGCCGCGCCGGCTCCTGCCGCACGCACCGCGAGCGAAGGAGTGGTGCGGGTATACGACCAGTTCGGACGCAAGGTCGAGATCGGGCGCGAAGCCTGGCGCAAGGATGTCCTGCTGCCGAACCTCGCCGCGAATCGGGATAACCCGGACGCGCTCTACGATCTCATCGTCGGCGCGCTCAACGATGACTTCGCCGCCGACGTGCTCGAAGCGGCGCGCTACCTGCATGACCACGATCCGCAGCCGCAACGCGGCGCCACGCTGCTGGGCGCCATCCTGCTGCAGCTCAAGGACTTCGTCGGGGCGCGGGAAGTGCTCGAGCGGGCCATCGACAGGCACGGCGAGAGCACCTATCTATTGGCCAATCTCGCGCGAGCGTACGCAGCCGCCGGTGACGAGCAGCGCGCGCAGGCACTCATCTGGCGTGCGCTGCAGCTCGATCCCAACGAAGAGAGTGCGCTCAACTGGTTGATTGCAAGGGCGAACGCCAACGGCGACCCGCAGACCGTGCTCGCCGCGTATGCGCGCGCCGCGGCGCTGCCTGGCAGCTGGCGCGCGCAGTTGTGGCTGGCGCGGCATGCGCTCGAGTTCGGCCAACTCGCCGAGGCAACGGAGCTCTATGAGGAAGCATTGGGCCGGGCCAGCCCCATTCCGGCAGACCTGCTGATGCAGTTGAGCGGCGATCTCGGCAATCACGGGCATACGGAATTGCTGATTCGCCTGACCCAGCCCCGTTTCGATCTCGCCACGCACGGACTCACCGTCGGCAGCAACCTGCTGCGCGCGTACGCCGATCTCGGCATGTTCGCGGAGGCGCGCAAGCTGTTGGAGCAGCTGTACTCGCAGCAACGGCCCGACTGGCGCGAGCACCTCATCCACTGGGAACAGAAGCTCGACGACGCGCAGAAGCGCTATGGAGAGGTGAACGCGCCGCTCGAAATCGTGCTGATGACGCTCGATCAACCGGTATGGGCGCGCGGCGTGCTCGGCTTCGATGCCCTGTTGCCGGCGAAGGCGCCGTCCGCGGCGCGTATTCATTTCATCTGCGGCAGCGGCGAAGCGCAGGAGGATGGCGGTGGCAAGGTCATCTCGCAGCCCACCAACGAATTGGGCCGCGTTGCGCGCGCACTGCCGATGTTCCTGGCCGAAGAAGTCTATCTACGCACGAATGCAAGAACCGCCTTTCTGCTGCCGTGGATGCAACTGGGCGGGTTCATCCTGTCTGCAAAGCCGTGGACGCGCAGTTTTCTGCCGTCGGATCAGTCGCCGCCGGATCTGTTCGTGTACCTGCACGTCGATGCACGCGCGACGCCGTGGCGGCTGTTGTTCACCATCGAGGACGCGAAGCAGGCTGCAACTCCCGTGGTGTTCGACCAGGCTTTCGACCTTGCCAGCGGCGGTCACGACGTGCTGACGCTGCTTTACGAGATGATCCCGCGACTGAACTCCTTGCTGGCGTTGCGCCGCGAGGAATCGAACGCTGCACTCGGTACGCCGCCGGCGGAATTGCTGCCTGGATATCTGGCCGCCCTGGAACAGGCGCTGGCCATCGGGCTGGCCGCGCGCCACTCGGGAAACGCGGGGCTTTCTGCATCAGGAGCGCTCGATCTTCGATCATCTCTTCGATGTCGCGCTGCACGGCGGAGATCTGCTGCGGCCGCGCCTGTTGCTGCTCAACGCGCTCGAGAACGAGACGCGGCGCCGGCCGGATATCGCGCGTGAGTATCTCGAGAAGTTGTCGCTGCTTCAGCAGCGGCACGCGCTGTTGCCCGGTGAGGGCGGCGAACTGGTGTCGAAGGCTGCGAAGTTGGTCGCGAAGAAGGCGGGCGCCGCTCAGTAGTGTCCGCGGCGAGCCTGACCGCGGTCACTCACGGAAAACACAAATGCACTAAAGTGCCGGCATGAAGATGAATCGCGTCGACATGAAGTGAAGCGGTTTCACGACGTCATCCGGCAACTGCCGCCCGGCGTGGAATTTCTCATCGTGATCATGTGGGCGTTCGGGCTGCCCATTTTAACTTCGATCTTGTCCCTCGGTCAGCCACACGGTGCTGCCGTTTTCACCGACGTCGCGCTGCTGGTGACCGTCTTTTTCGAGATTCTCGTGGCGGTCTTCCTGGTCTGGTTCCTGCGCATACGCGAGTGGACGCTCGCGAAAGTGGGGCTGCGCGTCGATGGACGCGGCACATTGTGGGGCGTGGCACTGCTCGCGGCTTGTTATGCACTGATCGTCGCGTTCCAGCTGGCCGCGCAGATACTGCCGATCGACATGCGCGCACTCGCGGCGCGGGCACCGCAGACCAGCGGCAATCTCAGCATGGAGGTCGTCTTTGTCGCCTCGGTGGTGAATGGCGCGTACGAGGAAATATTTGTCGCCGGGTTTGCGATCACGGCGCTGCAGCAGGCGCGCGGCATGTGGACCGCGATCAACGTGAGCACCGCGATCCGCGTGCTGTACCACCTGTACCAGGGGCCGATCGCGTTTCTCAATATCGTGCCGTTGGGGTTGATGTTCGGCTATGTGTACGCACGCACGCGGCTGCTGTGGCCGCTGATCGTGGCGCACGTGCTGCTCGATATCGTCGGCCTCGCGCTATCGACCGGAGCTCTGAAATAGAGGGGACATTCCTGGTTTTCGGCAAAAGCGATGCGCGCAAACAACGCTTTTGCCGAAAACCAGGAATGTCCCCCTGTTTCTCCGCATCGATGCTGCACGCTAATCTTGAGCCCATGGATGAACCCACCCGCGCAGAAGTCGACGCCTTCACCGCGCCCACCGTGCTGGAATTCGGCGCGACCTGGTGCGGTTACTGCCAGGCTGCACAGGCGGATATTGCCGCCGTCATGAAGAGCCGCCCCACCGTGCGCCACATCAAGGTGGAGGACGGCAAGGGCAAGCCGCTCGGCCGCAGTTTCCGCGTCAAACTCTGGCCGACGCTCATCTACCTCGAGCAGGGCGTGGAGAAGGGCCGGGTGGTGCGTCCCGACAGTGCGGCGGAGATCGCAACGATTTTTTCGGGGTCTTCCTGAGGCCACGGCGCTGAAATCAGCGCCGGGTCAGACACGCATCAGCGCCAGACCATTCGTTCCGGCGCCCGCATCGGCAAGAGTCTCCCCCCGCAATCAAGGGAGACCATCATGCGATTTGCGTTTCGATCGTTCCTGCTGACTCTGCTCGGGGTCTGCGCCGCCCAGGCGACGCCGCCGACGCCGCCCGCGACCATTCATATCGATGAACGCTCGCTGCGCGCTGAAAGCGCGGTGCTGGTGCTGCGTGTCGAGGCGCGCGCCGGGGTGCGCGAGATCGCCGTCAAGGTCTCGGTACGGGCCATCGAAACGGGCAAGCCCGAGTTCGAACGCGCCGCACCGCGCGTGGTGTTCGAGCAGCAGATCAAACCGGGCCGCAAACAACCCCTGATCGAAGTGCCGCTCAAGGGTATTGAGCCTGGCGAATACGAACTCGACGTGTTCCTGACGGGCAATGCGGGCAAGAACGACGGTTTCTCCGATCGCGATCTGCGGCACCTGACCGTGACCAAGGAAGGCTACCTCCGCATCGAAGGCATGGATGTCTACGAGAAACGGCAGGAATCGGAGCGCGTCAAAAACTTCCGCTCGGACCTCGCCGATCACCCGAAGAGTCCGCGGGTGCGACTGCTCATGGGACAAACGGCGACGGTTCCGCAGCAGATCGCGGACCGCATCAAGGACAGCGATGTGCCGGAAAACCGCCGTCAGATCGTGCGGCCGGCGCCGCTCGATGCGGACCTCAAGGGCTACTACATCGATCATTCGCAGACCAGCTGGACGTCGGTCGATCCGGTGACAGTGCGCGGGCGCATCACCTATCTGGCCTTCGACGGCGTCTGGCGACCGCTGGTCAATGTGGCGGTCGACATCTGGGACGAAGATACGTTCGGCGATGAGTATCTCGGGACCACCATCACCGACTGGAGCGGCAACTGGACGATGTCGGTGAACGATGACGACGGCTTTCTCGCCGACGGCCGTGACATCTACTACGCGTTCCGCCTCGCGAACACGCGGCTCGGGCTTTCCAAGTGCAGCGGCGAGTATCGCTGGTCGTCCGCCGTGCACGACGATGTGTCCGACGGTTCGGTAGTCGACTTCGGTACGGAGACCGCCGGCAGCGACGGCAACTCGCTCATCGTGTGGGCGGCGTTGAACAAGGCGTGGAATCACGTGACGACGGTCGGTGGGCAGGATCCGGGCGCGGTCAGCGCCTGCTTCCCGGCGTCCGCGACGAACACCACGAAGCAGGGACTGGTCAACGTAGCCGCCGGGGATTTCGACGGCGACGGCATCACGCATGAATACGGCCACGCGATCATGTTCAAGGCGAATGGCACCAACCCTTCACCCGGTGGCCCGCACAATTTTGGCGACTGCAATCAGAATCAGGCGTTGTCGTGGTCGGAAGGCTGGGCGACGGGCTTCATGCTGTCGGTGCTGCCGGACAACACGTTCAACTGGCACTTCGGCGACATGGGCCGAAATATCGAGGCTAACAACAACGGCTGCCGCACCGGCGAAACCGCGGAGGACTGGGTGGCCGCTGCGTTGCTCGACATGTTCGACTCGGCCAACGACAGCAACGGCGGCGACCAGAACCTCGGCCGCAATTCCTATGGCGACAACAATTCCGCCAACCGCATCGCGCTGGCGTCGATGTATCGCGACACGCTGTGGGGCCACTCGCCTAACAACGATGCGTTGCAGTTCTGGTATGCGCTGTCGGGAGAGTTGCCGCAGGCGCAGCGCAATCCCGGCCAGGAGGTCATGTACTACAACTGGATGAGCGTCTTGGCGCCGGATTCCTGCGTGGCCACGAAGGTGAGCACGGCGGAGTTGAAAGATCCGGAACCGGTCCTTGCCGGATTGCGCCGCTTCCGCGATCTCGCGCTCAAGCCCGTGCCGGATGGGCGGAACCTCATCAATGCCTACTATCGCAACTCACCCGAGATGGCGTTGTTGCTGGTGAAGAATCCCGGTTACCTCGGCGACTCGTTGCGGGTGTTGCAGCACTTCGGCGCGTTGGGCGACACGATCGGCAACAACCAGCGTTACCGCGCGGCGACCGCGCAGGACGTGGAAGTGATTCCAGCCGACGTGCAGAAATCCATCGACCGCCTGTTCGAACTGTTCGGCACGCGCGGCGGGCGCACGCTCGCCACCGATACGCGCGGCGCGATGAAAGCCTACGAGTCCGTGAAGTCGCTGCGCTGGGTCGCGCTGCAGGATGTCGCGACTGCGCTCAAGGCGGAGGGCGCGAAGCGGCCGTTCATATACCTCGAGCGCGGCACGTTCTCGCCCGAGAGCCGCAAGGCATTGCAGGACGCCGCGCTGCGTGCCGTGCGCAGCAAAGGGTTGCCCCAGCCACCGAAACGCTAGCCCAAAAGTCCCGGGATTCGATATGGTGCAGCCGCATGTTTCGAATCCCGGGCAGCTGGCGATGGTGGTGCGCGGCTGCGGCGCTCGCTGCGAGCGCCGCAGTCGCGCAATCGCCTGCGTTGGATACCGATGAATCGGCGTATGGCGCAGCGACGCTGTCCAAGATCATGGGTGGCGCCGCGCGTTCGCAGAACGACGAGGCCGAGCTCGCGCCTCCCGACCAATGGTTCACCACGAACGCGAATTTCACCGGGCGCAAGCGGCCACCCTCGGGCAGATTTCGGCCGATCATCGGTGCCTGGGTCAGCAGTCGCGGGCTGGATCCGTCGTTGACCGAAATGATGTTCGGCGGCGAGCTGCCCGAGCTCGAGTTCGAACAGGGTGGGAAGAAGTATTGGGTGCTGGCGGGTCTGCCGGGCGGGCTCGGCTTCGACGTCTATCCACCCGGGCAGAAGCTGACTATCTACCTGCAGCGGGTCGGGTTTGCCTCGGGCACGCCGGTGGCGGTGGTGACGATGGCAAAGCTGCCGACCGGAGTGACATCCACCACGGTTTCGAAAGGCGGAGCGCGCATGCGCAACACGCGCATGGGCGAGGGCGCGCGGCGGCAGGAGGGGGTGTACCGGAGCGGGTCGGCCACTTTCACGTACGCGGGGCGTGAATACACACTGGCGCTGGATCTCGCCGGACGGCATTCGATCGCGCCCGGGTTGTATCGATATGAAAACGGCGTGCGCACGGCGTTGCTGGAATTCGGCGGCAGCGATGCGCAGTACCTGTTGCTGCGAGTGCCCGTGGAGGAGAGCGGTGCGGGCGAAGTGGTGCCCTATCTAGTGCTCAATGGCCGCATCGTTCCGCCCATCGATGTGAGCGGGTGTGCGGTGAACGTGGAGCAGGTTGCCAAGGCGGGTACGCGTGGCAATGTGGATTGCAGCGGCGCCGGCAGGTCGGTGCTGACGAAGCTGCACTTCTCCGCGCAGTAGAGGGGACATTCCTGGTTTTCGGCAAAAGCGATGTGTGTTAGCAACGCTTTTCCCGAAAACCAGGAATGTCCCCTTTAAGAAGGGTTCGCCTTCCAGCCGCGGGGTTTGCGGTTGAAGGCGATCTCCACGTCGAACGTGCGCGACTGGCATTTCGAACAGCGCAGCCGGGTACAGGCCTGCTTCAACGTAACGTTCCAGCCAAGGATGTTAGCCAGCGTGCGTGGGTCGATCTCGCGCTCGTGCTGGCATTTGCGGCACTTCACGCAGATCACGTAAGACCCTGAGTGGTCTGACAGTTTGTCGATGGAGCTGGCGGGCAGCGGCATGCGGGGATTTTTCCCCGCGGCCGGTGTGTACGTCCATCCAGCGACTGCGGGAGGGGCCCACTGTATGAACCCGCGGCTCGCCTGCTAATCTCGCCGCAATCCTATGAAAACAACCATCGAACGTTGTGCATCGCTCGACCATCCCGGCTGGTTGCAGATGCGTGTGGCGCTGTGGTCCGATGCGACGGCGGACGATCACCGTGCCTATATGGCCATTTCGCTGGCGCAGCCCGAGCGGTTCCTGCAGTTGATGATGTACGACGAAGCGCATCAGCCGATCGGATTCATCGAAGGATCGATCCGTGGCGACTACGTGAACGGTACGGAGACCTCGCCCGTCGGGTTCGTCGAAGGCGTGTACGTGGTACCGGCGTGGCGACGCAAGGGTGTTGCGCGGCAATTGTTTGCGGCGATCGGCGACTGGGCGCGGGCGCGCGGTTGCCGCGAACTGGCGTCGGACGCCTTGCTGGCGAACGAATCGAGTCAGCGCGCTCATCGCGCGTTGGGGTTCGAAGAGACCGAGCGCGTCGTGTACTTCCGCCGGATGCTCTGAAAAGGGGACGTTCCTGGTCAATGGGACGGCGGCGCTTCGCCGACGTTTCCGTCGTGGCCGTCAGGCCTGGGAATAATGTCCCCTCTAAGATTTTCTCGCCAGGCGCTTCTGCGTTGCCGGCGTCGCCAACTGCCGCAACGCATCCTTGCCGATCCATCGCGCCGCCGCATCCTTCGACTCGCCTAACTTCCTTGCCAGCGCCACGGCGGCCTGGTTGAGCGCGACATTTCGCTCGCCCACGCCGCGCAGGGCCCAGTTCACCGCCTTCTTCACGAAATTGCGCTCGTCCGTGGCGGCCTTTTCGATCAGCTTCAGCGCGCGCAGCAGTTCCTCATCCGGAACGTCCTTGTTCTTGAGCGCCACGCAGGCCAGCAACGCGAACGCCGCGCGCTTCACGAATTCTTCGCGGTGGTTAGACCACGCCTTGATCTTCTGCAAGGCGTGCGGCGAGCGCACCCACAGCGCGAAACACAAGGTATCGCAGATCGCCCAGTTGTCGAAGTCACGCGCTTGCGAATCCATTTGCGCCGGCGTCACCCGTTCGAGCTCGTCGACGTACGCGCACAACATGCGCGCCTCATACACGCCGGTTCTCCACAATTCGAGCGCCAGCGCGTGATCGCGCCCCATTTGTTTGCCGAGCTTCTGGATGTCGCCCATTCGAACGCCGAGCGCGTCGTCGTTCGGAATCGCATATCGCAACATGCCGTCACGAATGGATTTCGACGAGTGCTTCTTGAGCCAGGCGAGAGACGACGCGACGCGAGGGTCTGCCATACCGCGTTATCGCCGGCTCAGTTTCCCGCCCAGCCACGTGCACGGCAGCGCCGTGACTACCAGCAGCGCCGGATACCACAGTGGCCCCAACTTCGGACTCGCCATCCAGGCGCCGATGAATCCGAGCAGTCCGAGCAGCGTGCCGATTCCACCTAATACCATTGCGAGAAACATCGGCCGCGACAGTGCGAGACGTGCGGTGATCCAGCCGCCAGCGATCGCAGCGACCAACCGGTACGAAGTTGCGAGAATCCAGTCGCTCGTCGTCATGCCCGACACTTCTTCGGGAAATACGCCCGTCGCATGCATCACCAGATCGATGCCGGTTGACACTGCCACTGTTAACACCAGGCCGGCGAGAATCGCCAGAAAATTCTTCATTGTTTTTGCTCCCCGAAAATGAAGCCGGATGCTGGCGGGCATGTTTGCTCCGGTCAAGCCCGGCACTTAAGCTCGCGTCCCTATGTGTGGACGTTACGTTCTCGCCCAACAAGCAAAGGCGGAAAAAACCTTCGGCGTGACGCGGCTGCGCTGGGTCGACATGGTGAGTTACAACGTGGCGCCAGCGCGCGAAGTGCCGGTGATCCGCGTCGCGGAAGGTGAGCGCGAAGGTGTGATGATGCGCTGGGGACTGATCCCGCCATTCCTCAAGGGCGCGAGTCCCAAGTACGCCACCAGCAACGCGCGCATCGAGACCATGGAGGCATCGCCGGCGTATCGCGGCCCGTGGCAGAAGGGCCAGCGCTGCATCGTGCCGGCGGAAGGATTCTACGAATGGCATCAACCGGTCGGGCGGCCCAAACAACCCTGGTTCGTCGCGCTCGCCAACAAGGAAATCATGGCGTTCGCGGCGTTGTGGGATCGCTCGGTGAGGGCGGACGGCGTTGCGATCGAGAGCTTCAGCATCATCACGCTGCCGGCTAACGAGTTTATGGCGAAGATCGACAACGAGGACAAGCGCATGCCGGCGATCCTGCGCATGGCGGACGTGGAGACCTGGCTCACGGGCACGCCGGCACAGGCACGCGCGGCGTTGAAGCAGCTCCCTGGTGAGGAGCTGAGAGCGCACAAGGTGAGTCCGCGCGTGAATACGCCGAAGAACGACGACGCGACGCTGATCGAAGAACTGGCGGACCCGGGTTAAAGGGGACATTCCTGGTTTTCGATAAATGCGTTGTTTGCGCGCATCGCTTTATCGTAAAACCAGGAATGTCCCCTTTAACCCTGATAATTGCTCGCGTCCGTTCCAAAGGTAGTTAGTACTCACGGCAGGCAGGGGAGGCCGCGGTGAAAGCAGTCACATCGATCGCCGTAGCGGCCATTGCCATTGCCCTGTGCGCGGTGTGGTGGGTTGGCAGGAACGCGGATTCGCAGTTACCGTCGCCGGCCGTGCAGACGGTGCGGCCAGCGAAACCCGAGGCACCAGCGAGTCCCGCGCCGACGCCTTCAAGCCACCCTGCGGACCCGCCGCAGACTAAAGACGCGTCAGCGCGCACCACCTCTCGCCCTGATCTGCGCGCGCAGATGGAAGCGTCCAACGACTATTGGGCATTTGCTGAGAGCATCTACGATGCAGCAAAGCAGGGAGACCGCGACGCCCAGTACTTTCTCTACCAGGCGCTGCTCTATTGCAGCGCCTTTTACAATCCTCTCTTTGTGGTGCAGGAACCCATTCGTGACCGCACGCACCGTAGTCTCGACGAAGCGCTGCAACGGTCGGCGGGCTTCTCGCCTCGGATGTTCTCCGACGACGAGGTTCGCCAGGTCCAGATGCGTTGCGAGAGGCTGGAAAGCGCGAAAGAGCCGCCTTTCGGTCAATTCGAGCAGTGGTCCAAGGCTGCGCTTGCCTCCGAACAGCCACTCGCGCTGGTCGAGGAGGCATCGCGACGGGCATACCGCCACCCGACCCAGCCAGACTCCGAATCAGCGCGCGTGAAACGGGCCGAGGCGCGCCGGCTGGCTCTCCAGGCACTGGGCACGAAAGATCCAGAGGTAATGGCGTTGACCGCGGAAGTCTCCGCAAACCTTGCGGGCTCTTTCAGCCAGGCTGGCGATACGCGGCGGCTCGTGTGGCAGTTGGTCGCCTGCGGTCACGACGAGGCCTGTCCTGTATTGGCGAGCAAGACATTTTTCTGCCGCGCCGAACCGGAATGCACGTATGAAACTCCACGCGATACGATCCGCCGCCGCGCCGGCAACGATTTCGACGAGGTCGATCGCATGGCGCACGAACTACTGAAGAAGATAGAGGCGCGCACCCTCGAGGAATCGGACCTCTGATCCCGCGAAGCGGGCACGAGGCGTCAGAAGCGAATCATGAACCCGACGCCGATGATGTTCAGATCCTCGGTGCCGGTGCGGTCTTCCTGCCCAACGCTGTCGATCTTCTGATACTCGGCGCGGATCGAATAAACCTGGTTGATGTGGTACGCAAAGCCGACGCCGAACACCGCTTCCTGCGAATCGCCCTTGGCGCTGCTGGCGCCACCGTTCTGTCCATCCACCCGCGCCGAGATTTCGCGCTCGGAGCTCGCGAACAGGTAACCCGCGCGTGCATAGATCTCGGCCTTTTCGCCGAGCGGCAGGATT
>DATHJZ010000166.1:0-27364 GCA_035286365.1 Steroidobacteraceae bacterium
CCTGCGGCTCCTGCCCGGCGGCGCCGAGTTGGGCAAGCGAAGCGGCCTCGGCGTGCTGTGCCTGCAGCGCCCGGTTGAGCCGCGCGCGGCGCGCTTCTTCTTCGCGCTCGAGCTGTTCGGGCGACTTCACCTGCACGTCGAGCGTGGCGAGGATCGTCACCGTGTCGAACTTGATGCGCTCGAGCATCGCGGCGAATAGTTCGAAGGCTTCGCGCTTGTACTCGTAGCGATAATCTTTCTGCGCATAACCGCGCAGATGAATGCCCTGGCGCAGGTAGTCCATCGCGCCCAGGTGATCGCGCCATTGCTGGTCGAGCACGTTGAGCATGATCTTCTTTTCGATCACCCGCATGATCACCTGGCCGTCGGCGTCGGCGCCGATGCGCTCGACCTTGGCGTCGTACATCGCGTCGATGGCCCCGACGATGCGGCCGCGCAGCGTCGATTCCTCGAGATCGGGCTGATCCTTGAGCCACTGCACCGGGTCGACCTGCGTGGCGAAATTCTTCGCGATGGATTTCGCCAGCGCGTCGAGATTCCACTCCTCGTGGCTGACATTGGCCGGCAGGAATTCATCGAGCAGCGTGCTGACGACCTCGGCACGGATGCCGCGCACGGCATCCGCGAGGTCGACGGCGCCCATGAGCTCGGTGCGCTGCTGGTAGATGACCTTGCGCTGGTCGTTCGCGACGTCGTCGAACGTGAGCAGCTGCTTGCGCACGTCGAAGTTGTGCGCTTCGACTTTGCGCTGCGCCTTCTCGATCTGGCGCGTGAGCATGCCGCTCTCGATGACCTCGCCTTCCTTCATGCCGGCCATGGCCAGCAGGCGCTTCGTGCGATTCGGATCGCCGAAGATGCGCATCAGGTTGTCTTCCATCGACAGATAGAAGCGGCTGGAGCCCGCGTCGCCCTGGCGGCCCGAACGGCCGCGCAGCTGGTTGTCGATGCGGCGCGATTCGTGGCGTTCGGTGCCGACGATGTGCAGTCCACCCGCGGCCAGCACCTTGTCGTGCCGCACCTGCCAGTCGGCGCGCATGCGCGCGGCGGTCACTTCGTCGAGCCCCGCATCGCCGGCGGCCGCGGTCGCCGCTTCGATTTCCGCCTCGAGATTGCCGCCGAGCTTGATGTCGGTCCCGCGGCCGGCCATGTTCGTGGCGATCGTCACGCGGCCAGGCATACCGGCATTTTCGACGATGTGCGCTTCGCGCTCGTGCTGCTTGGCGTTGAGCACGTCGTGCGCGATGCCGTGTTCCTTGAGAACACCCGACAGCAATTCAGACGTTTCAATCGAAGTCGTGCCGACCAGCGCGGGCTGCTCGCGCTTCACGCAATCTTCGATGTCCTCGATGATCGCCTTGAACTTGTCCGACTGTGTGAGATAGACGAAGTCCGGGTTGTCTATGCGGATCATCGGGCGGTGCGTCGGGATGACCACCACCTCGAGGTTGTAGATCTGCATGAACTCCGGCGCCTCGGTATCGGCCGTGCCGGTCATGCCGGAGAGTTTCTTGTAGAGGCGGAAGTAATTCTGGAAGGTGATCGACGCGACGGTCTGGTTCTCCGCGCGCACGCGCACGCCTTCCTTCGCTTCGACCGCCTGGTGCAATCCATCGGACCAGCGGCGGCCCGGCATCGTGCGGCCGGTGAATTCGTCGACGATGATCACTTCGCCACCGCGCACGATGTATTCCACGTCGCGCTTGTAGATCGCATGCGCACGCAGCGCCGCGGTCAGGTGATGCATCAGGCGGATGTTCGCGGGGTCGTACAGACTCTCGCCTTCGCGCAGCAGGCCCGTTTCGAGCATCAACGCTTCGACGTTTTCATGTCCGACTTCGGTCAGATGCGTCTGCTTCTGCTTTTCATCGATCGAGTAATCGCCCGGGCCCTCTTCTTCGAGCTGCCTCTTGAGCCGCGGGACGAGCTTGTCGACCTTGAGATAGAGCTCGTCGTTCTCCTCGGCGGGGCCGGAGATGATCAGCGGCGTGCGCGCCTCGTCGATCAGGATGGAATCGACTTCGTCGATGATGGCGAACGAGAGCCCGCGCTGTACCCGCTCATCGAGATTGAACGCGAGGTTGTCGCGCAGGTAATCGAAACCGAATTCGTTGTTGGTGCCGTAGGTGATGTCGCAGCGATAGGCGGCGCGCTTTTCGGCATGGTCCTGCTGGTTGCGGATCACGCCGACGGTCAGCCCCAGGAACTTGTAGATAGGGCTCATCCAGTCGGCGTCGCGCTGCGCGAGATACTCGTTCACGGTGACGACGTGCACGCCCTCGCCGGTGAGCGCGTTCAGGTACGCCGCCAGCGTCGACATCAGCGTCTTGCCTTCGCCGGTGCGCATCTCGGCGATGCGGCCTTCATCGAGCGTGAGCCCGCCGATCAACTGCACGTCGAAGTGGCGCATCTTGAGCGTGCGGCGCGAGGCTTCGCGCACGACCGCAAAGGCCTCGGGGGCCACCTCCGCAGTTTTCGATCCCGCGGCGATGCGCTGGCGGAATTCCTCGGTCTTGGCGCGCAGGGCCTCGTCGCTCAGGGCCTGCATGGCGGACTCGAACGAAGCCGCCTTGCGCACCGTCGCCTCGTAGGCTTTGACGATGCGGTCATTGCGACTGCCGAAGAGCCGCGTCAAAAGATTGAGCACGAGAGATCCTTGCGAGAAAACTTCAAGGCCGACAGATACTTAGGTCAGGCGTAACGCGACCGGGCCGGTATTCTACGGATAGACCCGAGCGCACGGAACTGGTTTCCACTTGAGCCCGCGCCGAGAGATGGGGTTGGGGTGTGGGCGAGACAAGGCAGAAACGAAAAGCCCCGGAAAACCGGGGCTTTTGAATCGCGATCTGCGGGGTGGGATCAGTTGCGACCGATGAAGGTCAGCGGGTCGATCTGGCGGCCTGCCTTGAGTACTTCGAAGTGCACGTGAGGACCGGTGGAGCGGCCCGTGGAGCCGACGTAGGCCAGGGTGTCACCACGGGCGACCGTGCGGCCGACGCCCACCGCGAGGCTCTGGTTGTGGCCGTAGCGCGTGATCAGACCATTGCCATGGCTGACCTCCACCAGGTTGCCGTAGCCGGCTTTCTCGCCCGCGAAGGTAACGACACCGGCGGCGACCGCGACCACGTCCGAACCCTGCGGGCTCGCGAAATCGATGCCCTTGTGGAATGCCTGGTGGCCGTTGAACGGATCCTGGCGCTCACCGAAATACGAGGAGATATGGCCTTCGTGCACGGGACGGCCGTCGGGTCGAATCTGCTCGTCGAGCTTCTTCGACAACAGCGCGTTCTCGAGCGCGGCGAGCTGTGCGTCGCGCGAGGAGATCTTCTGCTCGAGACCGTTGAGCAAGGCGTTGAGGTCGGGCGCCTGCATGGCCGCACCGATGTCCGACTCCGGACCACCCACGGCGGGCTGGCTCTCGAAATCGAATTCGCGATTGTCGATGTTCGCCATCTGCGTGAGGCGCTTGCCCAGTGCATCGAGGCGAATCACGTGCGCGTTCATCTGACCGATACGCATGGCCACCGCGTCGACACGGCGCTGCAATTCGGCCTTGAGTTCCTTGATCTCGGATTGCTGTTCGGCCAGCGTCTGCGACCAGCTCGCGACACCGCGCGGATGCGTCTTGCTCTCACCGATCTTGAGTCCGAGGCTGAAGGCCGTGGCAAGAATGGCAACCAGCACCGTGGCGAACGCGCCGACGGCCAGTGGATGGCCCAGATTGAAGTGCCGGGCACGTCCTTCGCGGCGCGAGAAAAAGATGATGTTCATCGCGCCAGCTCCGGGAAATGGCCGCAAAGCGGGTCTTTACCACCCTGTTCTTTGTGCTTCAATGACTTGCACCTCGCTGGCGACCTCATCGTCCACTCCCTAATCGGGGTTTTAGACCGGCAAAACCGAAGGGCCCAGCAGGCGCGAAACTATGCCCAAAAGACCCCACCGAAACAAGCAAACCCTCCGTCCAGGTTCAGCCCCGAAAACGGTCGGCGACTTAATGTCGGCGCGCCTGCCAGCTCTCGCCCAGCGTGCCCGTTCGGCGCCCGAAACGTCCGAGTGGCACGTCGCAGTAATGAAGGCGTTTGGGAGCCCGCTTGCCAATAAGGTAAATGGCTGCAGCCTCGAGAGCGGAACACTTACGGTGATCGCGGAATCCTCTGCCTGGGCCGCCCGTATGCGTTTTGTGCTGGCCGAACATGAGACGGAAATGCGCAGCGCCATCCCCGGATATCGCGGTTTCACGGTGCGCGTACGGCCTCGAAAGTCCTAGAGCTCGCCCGCGGCGAGCAGGTCGGCAGCGTAGTTTGCCGCTCGCGCCGACAGCGCCATGTAGGTCAGCGAAGGATTCACGCTGCCCGAGGAAGTCATGCAGGCGCCGTCGGTAATGAACAGGTTTGACACGTCGTGGGCCTGGTTGTGGGCATTGAGTACCGACGTCGCCGGATCGCGGCCCATGCGCGCAGTTCCCATTTCATGCACACAGCTTCCCGGCAATGACACTTCGGAAAACAGGTTCCGGACGTTTTCGCAGCCGGCGGTGACCAGCATGTCGTACGCATCCTTTGTCCCACTCGCGGCGAGCTTCCGTTCGTTTTCGCCATGCGTGCAGTCGATGTGCGCGAGGGGTATGCCCCACTGGTCCGTGCGAGTTGCATGCAGTGTCACGCGGTTGTCCGGCCGTGGCAGCATCTCGGCGAAACCGTACAAAACCATCTGCCAGGGACCCGGCTCGCGCAGGCTTTGTTTGAACTCGACGCCGACGCCGGCCTGCTCGGTGCCGCGATCCCAGCTCGGGCGCTCACCGTGGCCCTGGAATCCATATCCCCGCACGAAATCGCCGGAATTCTTCTCGGTGAGGTTGGCGTAACGCGGAATGTAAATCCCGGTCGGCCGGCGGCCGTAGTAGTAGCGGTCGAGAAATCCCGGCACCGTGCCAATGGCTCCCATGCCGAATACGTGATCCATGAGGTTGCGCCCGACGGTGTCGGAATGGTTCGCGAGACCTTTCGGAAAATGGTCAGAGGTCGACGCAAGCAGGATCTGCGTCGTCGGAATCGTCGACGCGCACACGAACACCACGCGCGCCTGGTAACTGTGGTGCTGCCTGGTCTTTGCGTCGATGACGCGCACGCCCGAGATGCGTCGCTTGGCATGGTCGTAGTCGAGCCGCTCGACGATCTGGTCGGTGACGAGCGTGAGATTCCCAGTGCGCTGCGCCGCCGGAAGCGTGCTGCTCAGCGTCGAGAAATATGCGCCGTAACCGCAGCCGCGGCTGCAGGTGCTGCGCAGTTGACAGGGACCGCGTCCCAGCGCGACGTGTTCGGCGGTCGGCTCGGAAAGATTCGCGCAGCGCCCGATCATCACGCGCCGTGTCGGGTGTTGTTTCTCGAGCTTGCGTTTGAATTCGAGCTCGGCGCAGTTGAGATCCAGGGGCTGCATGAATTTTCCGTCAGGCAGCTGCTCGAGCCCTTCGGTGGAACCGGAAATTCCTGCGAAACTTTCCACCCGGTCGTACCACGGAGAGAGGTCGGCATACCGGATCGGCCAGTCGACACCGTGCCCGTCTTTCTTGTTGGCTTCGAAATCGATGTCGCTCAGTCGGTAAGTCTGGCGTGACCAGGTGAGCGAACGGCCGCCCAGGTGATAGCCGCGCAACCAGTTGAACTTGCGGTCCTCGGGCGTGAGGTACGGATGTTCGCTGTCCTTGACCCAGAACTGTTTGTTGCCGGCGTTGAACGCGTAGCTCGTGCTCTGGATCGCGTAGTGCTCCTTGATCTCGTCCTCGGGCACGAGCCCGCGATTGGGCAACTCCCAGGGCGCGGCGAAATCCAGATAGTCGGTGCGATGGTTGACGTGCCGTCCGCGCTCGATCAGCAGCGTGCGCAGGCCGCGCTCGCAGAGCTCCTTGGCGACCCAGCCACCGCTGATACCCGACCCGACGACGATGGCATCAAAGTCCATGGGCTCAGGCCCTGGTAGCCGCGGCGCGGCCAATCTCGGTGAACGGCACGCAGGCACGCCACGCGCCAGGAACGAGTTCGTAGCGCAGCTCCTGCGTCGCGCCGATCTGCGAGTGGTAGTAACCGAGCAGCACGAGGTATTTGAACTTGCGGTACGGCTTGTCCTGCGCGGCGATCGATTCGGCATCCATCGCACGCATGATTTCCAGGCGCGGCTCCGCGGACAGCTCGAGAAACGCGGCGCCATGCTTTGTCCAGCTGCGTTGCTCGATGTGCTCGAGCACGCTCGTGAACTCGGCACGCGATTCTGCGTTGCCCCAGTCGGTGAGCAGGTCGTGGAGGAATATCGGCACGCCGGCGCCGATGGCGCCCGGAGTGTCGGTGGCGGGAATGATGACGTCGGTCACCTGCTCGAGCAGGGCGAACTGGTCCGCGCTGAGCGGCGGACGGTCATCCGCGTCCGGGCTGGATCTGCCCGTGAAACGCGTCAACGCCGCCGCACCGCCGACCAGGAAGACGGCACCCAGCAGTATGGAACGGCGATTGAATTTCTGATCCGTGACCGGCAAAACGAAGCTCCTCCGCCCCGATGTATCGGCCACGTTGCATCGAACTGGATGAGGATGGCGTGCGCGGGATCAAACTATGCGCGCGCGTGGAACTAAGCCTACAGGCGCGCGGCAAAGGCTTGCCGCGGCCGCGGCAGCCCATCACGCGGGAACGTCTCTAGATCACGGAGCCGGCCGGAACCGGCGGCGGCTGCACGTAGGCGATGGGTGCGTCCGAGGGCTTCTCGAACACCACCGATTCCCACGAGGTCGTATCGGCGATGAGCTTGCGCAGCAGCTGATTGTTCAGCTTGTGGCCGGATTTGTGGCCGCTGAATTCGCCGATCAGGCTGTGGCCGAGTAGATAGAGATCGCCGATCGCGTCGAGGATCTTGTGTTTCACGAATTCGTCCTCGTAACGCAGGCCGTCTTCGTTCAATACGCGGAAATCGTCGAGCACGATGGCATTGTCGAGATTGCCGCCGAGCGCGAGATTACGCGCGCGCAGCATCTCGAGGTCCCGCATGAAGCCAAACGTCCGGGCGCGCGACACTTCCTTGAGGAAGGACGTCGTCGAGAAATCCATCGACGCCTTCTGCGCGCGGCGCTTGAACAGCGGGTGGTTGAATTCGATCTCGAAATTCACCTTGAAGCCGTCGAAGGGGCGAAATTCCGCCCATTTGTCGCCGTCTTCGACGCGCACGCGCTGCTTGATCCGCACGAATTTCTTCGGCGTGCGCTGGTCTTCGAAGCCCGCCGACTGCAGCAGGAATACGAACGGACCCGCGCTGCCATCCATGATGGGCACTTCGGGTGCGCTCACTTCGACGTGCGCGTTGTCTATCCCGAGGCCGGCGAACGCCGACAGCAGATGTTCGACGGTGGAGACGCGCGCGTCGCCGTTGAAAAGAGTGGTGCCGAGCTGGGTGTCACCGACGTTTTCTGCCGTCGCGTGGATATCGACCGGCGGATCGAGATCCGTGCGCCGGAAAACGATGCCCGTGTCGGGCGCCGCCGGGCGCAGCGTCATCAACACCTTTTGACCGGTGTGCAGGCCGACGCCCTGGGCGCGGATGGAATTTTTGAGAGTGCGTTGTCCGAGCATCAGCTTGCATCTCCCGCTACCACGTTGTCGCGGTGCACGGGTAGCGCCGCCTACCGGGCGGGCACGGGGAGCGTTTTGCGCCATACCTCGTCTTCAATTCAAAGACTTGGCATGGCACTCCGTGCCCCCAAAAGGGGCGCTACCGTAACACAGTTGCCTTATTCAGTCTTCCGAACGGCCTCTCATCAATCCGCCTGGCGTCGCAGAAATGCCGGGATATCCAGCACATCCTCGGCATCCGGCGCCGCATGCAGACCGTCACCGACCGCGCGTTGACGCTGCACCGCCGGCTTGTCGAGCGCTGCGTAGTCCGCGGCCGTCAACGGTCGGCGCGGCACCACACGCATGGCCGGTTCCACAGGCTGGGCCGCCTGGGGGATCGCCTTCTGCACAGAGGGGACTTCGCGTCCGTAAGCAGCGCGGCCGCTGGCCACCACTTCGGGTTTGCCGAGGCCGGTCGCCACGACCGTGACGCGCATTTCATCCGACAGCTCCGGATCGATGACGGTTCCCACGACCACCGTGGCGTCATCCGAGGCGAACTGTTTGACGATGTTGCCGACTTCCTGGAATTCGCCGATCGACAGGTCCATGCCCGCCGTGACGTTCACCAGGATGCCGTGTGCGCCGGAGAGATTGATGTCCTCGAGCAGCGGCGAGGAAACCGCGGCTTCGGCGGCTTCCTTGGCACGGTTCTCACCGCGCGCCATGCCCGAGCCCATCATCGCCATGCCGGTTTCGCTCATGACGGTGCGCACGTCGGCGAAGTCGACGTTGATCAGGCCCGGGCGCGTGATCAATTCGGCGATGCCCTGCACTGCGCCCTGCAATACGTGGTTGGCGCTCTTGAAAGCGTCCAACAAGGTGGTCTTGGCGCCGAGCACGGTCAGCAGCTTCTGGTTGGGGATCGTGATCAGCGAGTCAACGTACTTGCCGAGTTCGGCCAGCCCGTGATTCGCGACCAGCGAACGCTTGTTGCCTTCCATCTCGAACGGACGCGTGACCACGGCCACCGTGAGGATGCCGAGCTCCTTCGCGACCTGCGCGACCACCGGCGCCGCGCCCGTGCCCGTGCCACCGCCCATGCCGGCGGTGATGAACAGCATGTCGCAGCCCTCGATCATCTCGATGATGCGATCGCGATCTTCTATGGCGGCCTGGCGGCCGATTTCGGGATCGGCGCCGGCGCCGAGACCCTTCGTGATGTTGCAGCCGATCTGCAGCGCGGTCTTCACCTTGGAGTGTTTCAGCGCCTGCGCATCGGTGTTGATGCACAGGAATTCCACGCCCTCGATGCCACTCTGCACCATGTGTGCGACCGCGTTGCCGCCGCCGCCGCCTACCCCGATGACCTTGATTACAGCGTTCTGGCTGTATGCGTCCATTAGTTCAAACATTGTGTCGCTCCTTCACTAGTTAATTGCAAGCTGTCAGCTTCGTTTTCATCACCTAACAACAGGTCTTCCTTCCGGCATGCCCGGTCAGAAGTTCCCCTGAAACCAGTTCTTCATGCGCTCGGCCATCGTGCGCGCGTTACCCGTGATCGAGCGGCCGCGATTGCCCGCCAGCGCGTTGTCGCGCGCGTACAGCAGCAGGCCCGCGCCGGTCGAGTAGATAGGGTTGCGCACCACGTCGCTGAATCCGCGGATGTGCTGCGGCACGCCCAGTCGTACCGGCACGTGGAACACTTCCTCGGCGAGCTCGATGGCACCCTCCATCTTTGCGCTGCCGCCCGTGAGCACGATCCCCGAGGCGACGATCTCCTCGAAGCCCGAGCGGCGCAGCTCCTCGCGCGCCAGCCCGAACAATTCCTCGTAACGCGGCTCGACCACCTCGGCCAGCGTCTGGCGCGCGAGGCGCCGCGCGGGGCGATCGCCCACCGACGGCACTTCGATGCTCTCGTCGGGATTGGCGAGCTGCGACAACGCGCAGGCGTACCGGACCTTGATGTCCTCGGCGTACTGCGTCGGGGTCCGCATCGACACCGCGATGTCGTTGGTGACCTGGTCGCCGGCTATCGGTATGACCGCCGTATGGCGAATGGCCCCCTGCGAGAACACCGCGAGATCCGTGGTGCCGCCGCCGATGTCGATGATGCACACGCCGAGCTCGCATTCATCGTCGGTCAGGCAGGCAAAACTCGAGGCGAGCTGCTCGAGCACGATGTCGTCCACTTCGAGGCCGCAGCGCTGGATGCACTTCTCGATGTTCTGCGCGGCGCTGTCGGCGCCGGTCACGATGTGCACCTTGGCTTCGAGCCGCACGCCCGACATGCCGATCGGATCGCGGATGCCTTCCTGCCCGTCGATGATGAATTCCTGCGGCAGCACGTGCAGGATCTTCTGGTCCGCCGGAATCGCCACCGCCTTCGCCGCGTCGACCACGTGTTCGACGTCCGCATGGCTGACTTCGCGATCGCGGATCGCGACCACGCCGTGTGAATTCAGGCTGCGCACGTGACTGCCCGCGATCCCGGCGAACACCGAGCGAATCTCGCAGCCGGCCATGAGCTCGGCTTCTTCGATCGCGCGCTGGATCGACTGCACCGTCGATTCGATGTTGACCACCACGCCCTTCTTGAGGCCGCGCGAGGGCTGCACGCCGAGGCCGATCACTTCGATGGAGTTGTCAGGCGCGATTTCACCGACCAGCGCGGCCACCTTCGAAGTGCCGACATCGAGGCCGATGATGAGATTCTTGTCGGGCCGCTTAGCCACTAGTAAGTGCCATCCAGATTGTCGTCCTCGGGTTGTCCGCTCGCGACGCGCTGACCGCCCGCGCGCCAGCCGATGGCAAACCCATTCGTGTAACGCATGTCGATGTAGCCGATGTCGCTGGCGTGCGTGGCAATCTGCCCGACGCCGGCGGTGACGAAGCGCGCGAAGCGCTCGTCGACCTGGCGGCGCCCGAGACGGACGGTGATGCCGTTGTCGAGATCCAATTCCCAGGCGCCGCGTGCATCCAGCCTGACGGCGGTCAGCCGCATGCCGGCCTCGATGAGCTGGCCCTGCGCGGCGAGATAGCGCCGCGCCACTTCACCTTCGGTGCCGCGCGGACCGGACAGGCGCGGCAGCTCGGGCGGTATGTGCCGCGCTTCGGAGATGAACAACTCACCGCGCGTGTTCAGCAGGCCGTTCGCACCCCAGCGCGCCGCGGCCACCTGCTCGACCACGCGGATGCTGAGCGCACGCGGCCACTGGCGATCGACCGTCGCCCGATCTACCCAGGAAAGCCGTTCGACCGCGCGCTGCACCGCCGCGAGATCGACGCTGATGAGGCCGGTGTCGCGCACGCGTGCCTTGACTGCCTGCTCCACCTCGATCGGCGAAACGCGCTGGAACCGCCCGGTCACCGAGACCTGCGTGATGTTCTGGTCGAACGTGCCGAGCGCGAGCGTGACGGCGATGCCAAGCACGGCCAGCACGGCGGCGGCGATACCAAAGCGCGCCAGCCACGCGCCGGAGATCTTCCAGCGACGTTCCTCGCTTTTTCGCCTGTTTTTGGGTTTGCCCCACATCACCAGCTGACCACCGTGCGGCTGAAGCTGGTTTCGAGCACTTGCCACACCAGCTGTTCGAAGTTGATGTCGAGCGCGCGCGCCGCCATCGGTACGAGGCTGTGATCGGTCATGCCCGGAACCGTGTTGATCTCGAGCAGATAGGGCTTGCCGGCCTTGTCCATCATGAAGTCGGCGCGGCCCCAGCCGTCGGCGCCGACGGCGGCAAAGGTGGCGAGCGCGAGATTGGCGAGGTGCTTCTCGGCCTCGCCGGGCAGACCCGACGGGCAGAAATACTTCGTGTCGTTGCGGAAGTACTTGGCCTGGTAGTCGTAGAACACGGCCGGCGTTTCGATGCGGATCGACGGCAGGGCGCGACCCTGCAGCACCGCCACCGTGTATTCCGCGCCGGTGATCCACGGTTCGGCGAATACATCGGGCTCGAGCAGCGCGGCGGCCTGGTAGGCGCCTAACAACTGATCGGCCTTCTCGACCTTGGTCATGCCTACAGACGACCCTTGTGTCGCGGGCTTCACGATCATCGGCAGCCCGAGCCGCTCGATGCAGTTCTCGAGGTCGGACGGCGAGCGCAACACCATGTAGTCGGTGGTGGGAATGCCGACTGATTGGGCGAGCCGCTTGGTGCGCAGCTTGTCCATGCCGATGGCCGACCCCATGACGCCGCTGCCGGTGTACGGCAGCCCCAGGAATTCCAGCGCGCCCTGCAGCGTGCCGTCTTCTCCGCCGGGCCCGTGCAGCGCGATGAAGACGCGCTCGAATTTGCGCGCGACGAGCTCGCTCAGTGGCTTGTCGCGCGGATCGAACGGGTGCGCATCGACGCCGCGCCTGGTCAACGCGGCCAGGCAGGCATTGCCCGACAACAGCGAGATCTCGCGCTCGCTCGAGGTGCCGCCGAACAGCACCGCGACGCGGCCGAACTCTTTTGCGTCCGTGACGTGCCTGACAATCTTGGGGTCGTGCCGCAGACGCATCAGGCGAGCTCCCCGACGGTGCGAAATTCCGGTGTCAGCGTGACGTTGAACTGGCGCTGCACTTCTTCCTGGATGTGCGCGACGAGCTTCTCCACGTCGGCCGCCGTGGCGGCCTCGACGTTGAGGAGAAAATTCGCGTGCTTCGGCGAAACCAGGATGTCTCCGATTCGAAAACCCTTGAGACCGGCGGCTTCGATCAAGCGCGCCGCGTGATCGCCCGGCGGATTGGTGAAGGTGGAGCCGCAGCTCCATTCGCCGATGGGCTGCTTTTCCTTGCGCTTGGCCAGCAACTCGCGCATCGCCTCTTCGGTGAGCCCCGGGCGATATTCGAACTCGAGGGTCGCGGCGAGGAAAAACTCGCCCGCGGCCGGCGGAACGATGTGCCGGTAGCCGTACGTGTACTCGCGCGCGTCGCGCCGGCGATCGACACCGCGCGCATCGCACACGTCCACGCTGCGCACGCGCGGCCAGGTTTCACCGCCGAACGCGCCGGCATTCATGGTGAGCGCACCGCCGAGCGTGCCGGGAATCCCGGCGAGGAACTCGGCGGGGCTCATCCCCCACTTGATGCACTGGCGGGCCAGGCGCGCGCAGGGCACGCCGGCTTCGCAGGTGACCGTGGTGTCGTTGGCGCGCTCGAGGCGCGTCAAGCCGCTCTGCGTGTCGATCACGACGCCGCGGATGCCGCCGTCGCGCACCAGCAGGTTGCTGCCGAGCCCGAGCCAGAACAAAGGCGTGCCCGCGGGCAAGGTAGCGAGGAACGCGAGCAGGTCGGCCCGATCGCGCGGGCTGAAGTAGACGTCTGCGGGTCCCCCCACGTGCCAGGAGGTGTGGCGCGACATCGGTTCGTCGCGCTTCACGCGCGATTCGAATTCCGCAGCGACCACCAGCACACCTGCGCTCATGAAGGCAGCTTCCAGTGCGGGTTTTCTGAGTGCGGTGCGCGCGTCACGCCTGCCTCCGGGCCGACGCGGCCCCTAACTTCCCGGGCAACGCATGCGACACGGCGCTGATGGAGCCCGCGCCCATGGTCACGAGCACGTCGCCCGCCTTGAGCACGGCGCGCAGCGCCTCGTGCAGGTGCTCGACCTTTTCGACGAACACCGGTTCGACCTTGCCGCGCGTACGGATCGCGCGGCAGATGGCGCGGCCGTCGGCGGCGGCAATCGGCGCTTCACCGGCGGCGTACACCTCGGTCACCAGCAGCGCATCGCCGGTAGATAGCACGGTCGCGAAGTCGTCGAGCAGGTCGCGCGTGCGCGTGTAGCGATGCGGCTGGAACGCCAGCACCACCCGGCGGCCGGCATACCCCTGGCGGATCGCGTCGAGCGTCGCGGCGATTTCCGTCGGGTGGTGACCGTAGTCATCCACGATCGTCACGGAGTCGCCGCCACCGGCGAGCTTCACATCGGCCACGTGGGTCAGGCGGCGATCGATGCCCTGGAAATTCGCGAGCGCGCGCTGGATGGCCTCGTGCGGGATGCCGATCTCGAGCGCCACCGCAATGGCCGCGAGCGAGTTCAGCACGTTGTGCAATCCCGGCAGGTTGACGGTGACGGGCACGCGCAACCCGTCAGCGCGCCGGACCACGTCGAAATGCGTGCGCAGCCCTTCGCGGCGCAGGTTCTCGGCGCGCAGGTCGGCGCCTTCCGAGAAGCCGTAACCGACGACCGGGCGATTCACCTTGGCGAGAATGCCGCGGATGTGCACGTCGTCCACGCACAGCACCGCGAGGCCGTAGAACGGCAGGTTGTGCAGGAACTCGACGAAACTCTGCTTGAGGCGCTCGAAATCGCCGTCGTGTGTGCCGAGATGATCGTTGTCGATGTTCGTGACGATCGCGATCATCGGGTTCAGGTGCAGGAACGATGCATCGCTCTCATCGGCTTCGGCGACCAGGTACTTGCCCGCCCCGAGCCGCGCATTGGTGCCCGCGCTCTTCAGACGTCCGCCGATCACGAAAGTCGGATCCTCCCCGCCTTCGGCGAGGATCGAAGAAGTGAGACTCGTCGTGGTGGTCTTGCCGTGCGTGCCCGCAACCGCGATCGCGTACCGAAAGCGCATGAGCTCGCCGAGCATCTCGGCGCGCGGCACCACGGGAATGCGCCGCGCCAGCGCGCCGGCAACCTCGGGATTTTCCAGCGACACGGCGCTGGAGGTGACCACGACGTCGGCGTTGCCGACGTTTTCGGCCGCGTGACCGATCATCACGCGCGCACCCAGCTTCACAAGGCGGTCCGTGACCGCGTTCGGCTTGAGGTCGCTGCCCTGCACTTCGTAGCCCAGGTTGACCAGCACCTCGGCGATGCCGCTCATGCCGCTGCCGCCGATGCCGACGAAGTGGATGCGATGAATGCGGCGCATGCGATCGCTCATGCGGCCGCCAGCTGCTCGAAGCAGGCCGCGGCGAGCTCTTCCGCCGCGCGCGGCTTCGCCACCAGGCGCGCACGCTCCGCCATCGCGAGTAGTTTGCCGCGTTGGCAAAGGACCTTGAGCTCGGCGGCGAGCCGTTCGGCGGTCAGATCGCGATCGGCGATCAGCACCGCGGCGCCCTCGCGCACCAGGAATTGCGCGTTGACCGTCTGGTGGTCGTCGACCGCGGCCGGGAACGGCACCAGCACCGCGGCCACGCCGACGGCGGCAAGCTCGGAAATCGTCAGCGCGCCGGCGCGGCAGATCACGAGATCCGCGTCGCCGTACGCCTGCGCCATGTCCTCGATGAAGGGCGCGACGTCGGCCTGCACGCCGGCCTGCAGGTACGCGGCGCGCGCCGCGTCGATGCCGCGCTCACCGGCCTGGTGCCGTATGCGCAGCGTGAGGCCCGATTGCGCAACCGCGAACGGCACCACCGCATTCAAACGCGCTGCCCCCAAACTACCGCCGACGACCAGCAGGCGCAGCGCGCCCTCGCGGCGCGCGAAGCGCGTGGCGGGCGGCGGCTGCAGGACGATCTCGGCGCGCACCGGGTTGCCGACCACGCGCGCATCGATGCCGCGGGGAAAAGCCTGCGGAAATGCCGCCAGCACGCGGCGCGCCAGGTGCGCGAGGCAGCGGTTCGAGTAGCCCGCGATCGCGTTCTGTTCGTGGATCACCAGCGGCCGGCGGGTGAGCCAGGCCGCGACCCCGCCGGGGCCGGTGACGAAGCCGCCGAAGCCGACCACGAGACCTGGGCGACGACGACGCATCACGGACAACGCCTGCCAGATCGAATGCACGAGCTTGAACGGCGCAGCCAGCAACGTGACGACACCCTTGCCGCGCAGGCCGCTCATCGCGAGCCATTCGATCTCGATGTTCTCCGCAGGTATCACGCGCGCCTCGAGGCCGCGGCGTGTACCGAGCCAGATGACCTCGTGCGAGGCCGCGCGCAGCAGACGCGCCAGCGCCAGCGCCGGGAATACGTGGCCGCCGGTACCGCCGGCCATGATGAGGATGGGTGAACGTGTGCTCACGCGGTCGCACCCGCGATGCGCACCGGTCGCGCGTCGTCCGTGCCCCGAACGCTGGCCATGCCACGCGTGTTCTGCATCGCCTCGTGATAGACGCGCAGCAGCAGGCCAACCCAGGCGAGCGTCACGATCATGCTGGAGCGGCCGTAACTCATGAGCGGCAGCGTCAGACCCTTCGTGGGCAGCACGCCCATGTTCACGCCGATGTTGATGAGCGCCTGCGCACCCAGCCACAGACCGAACCCGGCGGCGAGATAGGACTGAAAGCGCAGGTTGGCGCGCGCGGCGAGCTGCGCGATCCAGAAGCTGCGCCACACCAGCGCGATGAACAGCGCCAGCGTCAGCACGACGCCCACGAGGCCAAGCTCCTCGGCCAGCACCGCGAACAGGAAGTCGGTGTGCGCCTCGGGTAGATAGAAGAGCTTCTGCACGCTCTCGCCCAGGCCCACGCCGAACCATTCGCCGCGGCCGATCGCGATCAGCGACTGGGTGAGCTGGAAGCCGCTGTCGAACGGATCCGCCCAGGGATTGAGGAACGATTTCACGCGCACCATGCGGTACGGGACCAGCATCACCAACAGCGTCATTGCCCCTGCGCCGGCCGCCGCGGTGACCAACACGTAACGCAGCCGCGCACCCGCGATGAACAGGATGCCGAAGCCGGAAATGAACAGCACAGAAGCCGCGCCGAAGTCAGGCTCTGCGAGCAGCAGCAGCGCGATGAACATCAACAGGCCAATGGGCTTGATCAGCCCCATCGCGCTGCTGCGCAGCTCGTCTTCGCGACGCACCGCGTAGCTGGCGATGAAGATCAGCACGAGCACGCGCGCGAGCTCCGAGGCCTGGAAGTTGAAGCCGAGCACGCGAATCCAGCGGCGGCTGCCGTTGACCACGTGCCCCAGGCCTGGGATCAGCACGAAGAACAGCAACGCCACCGCGGCGATCAGCAGCGGCCAGGCCATTTTCTCGAGGTATTCCGTGCGGATGCAGAACACGGCGGCGGCCAATACGAAGCCGATCAGGCACAGCACCAGCTGGCGCTCGAGATACGAGAACGCGTCGCCGGACTCCTTGCTCGCGATCGAGATCGAGGCCGAGGTGACCATGATCAGCCCGAGCAACACGATCGCCGCCACCAGCGCCAGCGCCACCGAATCGATGTGCATGCGCGCCTTGCCGCTCATGTCCCGCTCTCCCCGGGCGCGAGTTCCTTGACCGCGGCGGCAAACACGCTGCCGCGATGCGCGTAGTCGCGAAACATGTCGAGACTCGCACAGGCCGGCGACAGCAGCACGGTGTCGCCTGCTTTCGCGAAGCGCGCCGCGGCACGCACCGCCTCTTCCATCGAACCGACGCGCGTCGTATGGCAGATGCCGGCGAGCGCGGTCTCGATCAGGCCGGCATCCCGGCCTAACAACACCGCAGTGCGCACCTTGCCGCGAAAGGCGTGCGCGAGCGGTGTGAAGTCCTGACCCTTGCCGTCGCCGCCGGCGATCACCACCAGCGGGCCGGTCAATCCGCCGACGGCGGCGAGCGTGGCGCCGACGTTGGTGCCCTTGGAATCGTTGATGTAGCGAACCTGGGCAATATCCGCGACCCACTGCGTCCGGTGCGGCAGGCCGGTGAATTCACGCAGCTCATCGAGCATCGGCGCGATCGGCAGCCGCAGCGCGTCGCCGAGCGCCAGCGTCGCCAATGCGTTCGACGCGTTGTGACGACCGGAAATCCTGAGCGCCGTCAGCGGCAGCAGCGCCGCCCCGCGCCGCGCCAGCCATGGCTCCTTGTCGGACGGCGGCGTGACCAGGCTGAAATCGGATTTCGGATCCTGCAGGCTGAACGAAATCACTCGCTGGCCCGCGCGCGGCATGCGCACGACCTCGGACTCGTCCGCATTCACCACCGCGGTTTCGCTGTTGGCGTAGATGCGCGCCTTCGATGCGGCGTAATGATCGAGCGTCGCGTAGCGATCCATGTGATCGGCCGACACGTTGAGAACCACGGCCGCCTTCAGCTTGAGCGAGTGCGTGGTGTCGAGCTGGAACGACGACAGCTCGAGCACGTACAGATCGACCGGGCCGCGATCGAGCAGGTCGAGAGCGGGCTGGCCCAGGTTGCCACCGACTCGCACGCGCACGCCGGCGCGCTCCGCCATGCGACCCAGCAATGTCGTCACGGTGCTCTTGCCATTCGTGCCGGTGATGCCGACCACGGGCGCGTCCGCGGCGCGCGCGAACAATTCGATGTCGCCCACGATGTCGAGTCCGCGCGCGCGCGCCTGCACGAAGAACGGATCGTCGAGCGGCACTCCCGGAGACGTAACAACGATGTCCGCCGTGTCGAGCAGCCCGGCGTCGAATCCGCCGGTGCGCGCCACGATGGCGGCGCCCAACGCCTGGACACCGGCGAGCTCGGGCGGAGCTGCGCGACTGTCGGTCAGCGCGATGCCGTAGCCGCAACGCTGCAGGTGACGCGCGACGGAGAGGCCCGTGCGTCCCATGCCGACGATCACGGCGTTGCGTGCGGTTTGTGCGGCTTGCGCGGTCATCGCAGTTTCAGGGTGGCGAGCCCTGCCAGCACGAGGAGGAAAGCGATGATCCAGAAGCGCACGATCACCTTCGGCTCCGACCATCCCTTCAGTTCGAAGTGATGGTGGATAGGCGCCATGCGGAACACGCGTTTGCCGGTCAGCTTGAACGATGCGACCTGGATGATCACGGACGCGGTTTCGATGACGAAAATGCCGCCCATGATCAGCGCCACCACTTCCTGGCGGGCGATGACGGCGATCGTGCCAAGCGCGGCACCGAGTGCCAGCGCGCCGATGTCGCCCATGAAGACCTGCGCAGGATAGGTGTTGAACCACAGGAACCCGAGTCCGGCCCCGGCGAGCGCGCCGCAGAATATGAGCAGTTCGCCCGCACCGGGAACCGCCGGAATGTCGAGGTACTGCACGAGCTTCGCGTTGCCGCTGGCATACGCGAACACGCCCAGTGCCACGGCCACCATGACGGCCGGCATGATCGCCAGGCCGTCGAGTCCGTCGGTGAGGTTCACCGCGTTGCTCATGCCCACGATCATGAAGTACGACAGCAGGATGAATGCCACGGCGCCCAGCGGCACCGCGAAGTTCTTGAAGAACGGTAGATAGAGGGTGGTCTCCGCGGGCGTCTTCGCGGTGTAGTACAGGAAGATGCTGACGGCGAGTCCGAACAGCGACTGCCAGGAATACTTGTAGCGCGCGATCAGCCCCTTCGGGTTTTTCTTGGCGAGCTTCAGGTAGTCGTCCCAGAAGCCGATCAGGCCGAACGTGAGCGTGACGCCGAGCACCACCCACACGAAGCGGTTCGACAGATCGGCCCACAGAAGCGTGCTCACGATGATCGCGACCAGGATCAGCAAGCCGCCCATCGTGGGCGTGCCGGCCTTCGAGAAATGCGATTTCGGGCCGTCGTCGCGCACCACCTGGCCGATCTGGCCGCCCTTCAGGCGCTCGATCATCCACGGCCCGATGAACAACGCCAGCAGCAGCGCCGACATCACCGCAAAGATGGCGCGCAGCGTCAGGTACGAGAAGACGTTGAATCCCGAGTAGTAAGGCGTGAGCTGCTTGAAGAGCCAATAGAGCATGTATTCAGTGTCCGTGACTTGCGCCGCTGCCGGTCAGTGCCTCGACCACACGTTCGAGCCGGTTGCTGCGCGATCCTTTGACCAGCACGCAGACTTCGCGCGTCAGTTCGGCGTTGACGGCACGCGCCATCGTCTCCGTGTCCGAGAACCACTCGCCGCCCGAGCCGAACGCCTCGACCGCCAGCGCCGACAGCTTGCCGGTCGCAAACAGCCGGTCGATGCGGTGGTTGCGCGCGAAGCGGCCGATTTCGCCGTGACTTTCGACGCCGTGCTCGCCGAGCTCACCCATGTCGCCCATCACCAGCCAGCGCCGCGCGTCGACGTTGGCGAGCACTTCGATGCCAGCCTTCATCGAACTCGGGTTGGCGTTGTAAGAGTCGTCCACGATCCAGGCACCGCTCGGCGCGGTTTTGAACTGCAATCGGCCAGGAACCGGGCGCATTGTGGCAAGCCCCAGCCGCACGTCGTCGAGCGAGGCGCCGGCGGCGCAGGCCGCCGCCGCCGCGCACAGCGCGTTGGCAACGTTGTGCTGTCCGCCCAGGTGCAGCTCGATGGGAGTGGTTCCCTGCGGCGCCCGCAGCTTGAAGCGCGTGACGAAACCGCCGGCATCGATGACGGTATGAATGTCGCTCGCGCTGAAGTCCGCGGAACCCGCCAGGCCGAACGTCACGACACGCGCGCGCGTCATGCCGCGCCATAGCGGCGCGAATTCGTCGTCGGCGTTGAGGACCGCGGTGTGCGCAGCGTCGAGGTCGGCGATCATCTCGCCTTCGGCGCGCGCCGCGCCCTCGATGCTGCCGAATCCTTCGAGATGTTCGGCGCCCGCGTTGGTGATGAGCCCGACGGTCGGGCGCGCCAGTTTGCACAGCGCCGCGACTTCACCCGCGTGATTCGTGCCGATCTCGATGACCGCGAAGCGATGCGTCGCGTCGAGGCGATGCAACGTGAGCGGCACTCCGATGTGGTTGTTGAGACTGCCGCGGGTCGCGAGCGTCGCGCCGGCGCGCGCCAGGATCACCGCGGTCATCTCCTTGACCGTGGTCTTGCCGTTGCTGCCGGCGACGCCGACCACTGGCAGCGTGAACTGCGCGCGCCACGCGGCCGACGTGGTAGTCAGTGCCTCCTGCGTGTCGCCCACCAGCACCTGTGCCAGCGCCCGGCCGACTCGTGTGTCGACCACCGCGCCGGCGGCGCCGGCAGTTTCCGCCGCGGCGATGAAATCGTTGGCGTTGAAACGCGGCCCGCGCAACGCGACGAACAGCTCGCCGGGTTTGAGCGTGCGAGTGTCGGTCGAGACGCCGGAGAAGGAGCGATCGGCGCCGATGAGCTCACCGCCACAGATCCTCGCAAAGGCCGCGAGAGTGCGATTCATGCCGCACCCCCACGTTCAAGAGTTGCCCGCACGACCTGGCTGTCGCTGAAGGCGCGTTTCTCACGACCGTAAACCTGGTAGTCCTCGTGGCCCTTGCCGGCGATCAGCACGACGTCGTCGGCGCCGGCGCCGTCGAGCGCCGCGCCGATCGCACGCGCGCGATCGTGTTCGATGCGAAACGCGCTGCCAGCCGGAATTCCCGCGGCGATTCCCGCCACGATCGATTGCGGCGCCTCGGTGCGCGGATTGTCGTCGGTGAGCAGGATGTCGTCGGCCAGCTCCGCGGCAATCGCGCCCATCAGCGGACGCTTGCCCGCATCGCGATCGCCACCGCAGCCGAACACCACCGCGAGACGACCCTTGCAATGCGCGCGCGCAGCGGACAGCGCCTTGCGCAGCGCATCGGGCGTATGCGCGTAATCGACCACCGCGAGCGGTGCGTTCGTGCCGCCGAAGGTCTCCATGCGGCCCGGCGCCGCATGCACCTGTGCCAGCACGCGGATCACCTGCTCGAGATCCATTTCCCAGTCGAGCAGCATGGCGATCACGGTCAGCAGATTGTCGACGTTGAAATCGCCCACCAGCGGAGCGGTCAATGCGGCGGTTCCCCAGCTGGAATCGAACTCGAGTTCGATGCCCCGCGTGGACAACGACACGTGCATGGCGCGCACGAAGCCGGCGGCGGTGCGGGTGTGCGACTGGTGACCGCGGCTGGTCACGATCAGGCGGCCGCGGCCGCGTGGATCGATCGCGAGCGTCCGGCCGAATGCGTCGTCGACATTGATGACGCGCGAGGTCAGGTCCGGGCGCGTGAACAGGCGCGTCTTGGCGGCGCCATAACTTTCCATCGTGCCGTGATAGTCGAGATGGTCGCGTGTCAGGTTGGTGAACGCCGCGGTGCGGAAGCGCACCGCGCTCACGCGCGATTGATCGAGCGCGTGCGAAGACACTTCCATCGCGACACTCGCGGCGCCGCCGGCCCGCAAGTCCGCGAGCGTACGCTGCACGGTGATCGCATCGCCGGTCGTGAGCGCGCTCGCGGCCAATGCGCGCGGCCGGCCCGTGCCGATGGTGCCCATGTAGGCGGCCGGCCGGCCGGCGATTTCCAGCGCCTGCGCGAGTAGATAGGCGCAGGTGGTCTTGCCGTTCGTGCCGGTGATGCCGGCGATGGACAACCCTTCCGACGGCGCTCCGAAGAAACGGTCCGCAATCGCGCTGGCGTGCTCGCGCAGGTTGGGCACCGGCGCGATCACGATCTCGGACGGCAGATCGGGAACCACGGCCACCGGCGCCGGCTCCCACAGGACCGCGCGCGCGCCGTTGGCGACTGCCTGCGGTGCGTAGGCGAGCCCATGTTCGACCGTGCCGCGCACGGCGAGGAACGCGCAGCCCGGACGCGCGGCGCGGCCGTCCTGCGTGAGATCGCTGACTTCGACGTCCCGCGGCAACGGCGCCAGGCCGTCCAGCAACTTCATGAGGCTGTGGGTGGCGACGCTCATCGCGTGGCCACCTGGCGGTGGGTCTGCGGCGGTTCGATCTCCTCACCCACCGGCGCATCGGGCGGCACTGCCAGCAGCCGCAACGCGCCGCCAACCACGCCCGCAAACACCGGCGCGGCAACGTCGCCGCCGTAATATTTGCCCGCGCCCGGTTCGTCGATCATGACGACGGCGGCGAGCCGCGGATTGCTCGCCGGCGCGACGCCGCCGAACACGGCGAGATATCGATCGGTGGCGTAACCGCCCGCGGTCGCCTTCCACGCGGTGCCGGTCTTGCCCGCCACGGTGTAGCCCGGAATCGCGGCATGTTTGCCGCCACCATCGGGCGCCACCACGGCTTCGAGCAGATGGACCAGTGTGTGCGCAACGCCGTCATCGAGCGCGCGCTCCCCGGCGGGCGGCGTTTCGACGCGCAGGAAGGAAATCGGCCGCGAGATGCCGAACGCAGCCACCGTTGCGTACGCGTGCGCCAGCTGCAGCGGCGTGATCGACAGGCCGTAGCCGCGTGACATCGACGAGATGCCCACCGGGCGCCAGTGCGAGTAGTGAGGCAGCAAGCCCGCGGACTCGCCCGGATAACCGCTGGTCGTGACCTGGCCGAAACCGAGCGCGGTCAGCGTGCCGTACATCTGTGCGGGCTCGAGCGACAGCGCAACCTTGGTCATGCCGACGTTCGAGCTCTTCGCGAGGATGGTCGCGAGGTCGATCGCGCCCAGGTTGTGTGGATCCTCGAGTAGTTTGGCGCCGACCTTGATGTAGCCCGGGTTGGTGTCGATGATGCTGTGGTCGTCGAATCTTCCGGAGGCGAGCCCGGCCGCCACGACGAACGGCTTGATCGACGAACCCGGCTCGACGATGTCCGTGACCGCGCGATTGCGATACACCTTGGCGTTGATCTGGTCGCGATCGTTGGGGTTGTAGGTCGGCTGGTTCACCATTGCCAGCACTTCGCCGGTGGCGATGTCGAGCACGATCACCGAGCCCGACTTGGCGCGCTGATCGCGGATCGCGGCCTTCAACTCGCGATACGCGAGATACTGGATTCGCAGATCGATCGACAGCACCAGGTTGCGCCCGGGCCGCATCGCGCGAATCTCTTCGACGTTCTGCACGATCTTGCCGTAACGATCCTGGATGACGCGCTTCGCGCCGTCCTCACCGGCCAGCCAGTGATCGAACGCGAGCTCGAGCCCCTCCTGGCCTTCATCGTCGACGCTGGTGAAGCCCAGGATGTGGCCCGCGACTTCGCCGGCCGGGTAGTAGCGGCGGTACTCGCGCATGAGGTACACGCCGGGAATTTCCAGCGCGCGGATCTTCTGCGCCTCCGACGGCTGCATGTGCCGCGCGACGTACAGGAATTCGCGCTCGAGATTGGAAGTCAGGCGCCGCGCCAGCTCGTTCTTGTCGCGCTTCAATGCCTTTGCGAGGCGCGGCAGCTGATCGCTGGCGAGCGCGAGTTCCTTGGGATTCACCCACACCGAATCGACCGGCGTGGAGACCGCCAGCGGCTCGCCGTATCGATCGGTAATCGTTCCGCGGGTCGCGGTGATCTCCGCGACGCGCGTGAAGCGGGCGTTGCCCTGGCCGGCGAGGAACTTGTGATCCTTGAGCTGCAGCTCGACCGCACGCCAGGTCAGCCCCAGCGCGCCGCACACCAGCAGTGCCAGCACGAAATTCGCACGCCAGCGAAAGCTCTGCGCTTCGTCGCGCGGCGCGCCCGCACTGCTCTCGCTGCGGCCGCGCGAATCGCGGCGCTTGCCGGAGAGGATTTTCACGGCGACACCAGCTCGATGTCTTTCGGTGGCGGCATGGCCATCTTGAGCTTGGTGCCGGCCACGTTCTCAACGAACGCATGCGTCGACCAGGCGCTCTGTTCGAGCTGCAGCTGGCCCCACTCGATTTCGAGGTTGTCGCGCCGCACGTTCAGGCGTTCGAGCTCGACGAACAGCTCGCGTGCGCGATGCTTTGAGTAGATAGCACCCGCGGCGGATGCCAGCGCCGCGACCCACAGCACGGGGACCACCAGCAGCAGCAGCTTGTTCGACGGAGCTGCCATCAGCGCAGCTTCTCGGCGACGCGCAGCACGCTCGAACGCGCGCGCGGATTGGCGGTGGTTTCCGCTTCGGTCGCGCGCGTCTTGCTGCCGATGCGCTTCAAGCGCGGCTGCGCCGAGTCCGGAATGATGGGCAGGCCGGCAAACACGGGGTCGACGGTCGAATGACCGTGGATGAACTGCTTGGCGATGCGATCTTCGAGCGAATGAAAACTGATGATCGCGAGCCGGCCGCCGACCTCGAGCAGCTCGAGCGCCTGGCCAAGCGCGCGGCGCAGCTGACCGAGCTCGTCGTTGATGTGCATGCGCAGCGCCTGGAACGTGCGCGTGGCCGGGTTCTTCCCGGGCTCGCGCGTGCGCACGGCGCGCGCGACAAGCTCCGCGAGTTCGAGTGTGCGCGTGATGGGATGCGCGGCGCGGGTGGCGACGATGGCCGCTGCGATGCGCCGTGCGAAGCGCTCTTCTCCCAGTGTCGCGATCACCTCGCGAATCTCAGGCTCGCCCGCTCGCGCGAGCCATGCGGAAACCGGTTCGCCGCTCGTCGGGTCCATGCGCATGTCGAGCGGGCCGTCCGCCCGGAAGCTGAAACCACGTGTGGGGTCATCGAGCTGCGGCGAGGAGACGCCGAGGTCGAACAAGATGCCGCGCACGGCCCGGCTCGAAACGAGCCCCGGCACGCGCGCGGCGATATCGGCAAACGGCGCACCGACGAGCGCAAGCCGCACTTCGTCGGGAAAACGGCGGTGGCCGGCCTCGATGGCCGCCGGGTCGCGGTCAAACGCGAGCACGCGCCCTTCGGGGCCGAGTGCCCCGAGGATGAGTGCCGTGTGACCGCCGCGCCCGAACGTCGCATCTATATATAGGCCGTCCGCTTGCACAGCGAGTGCTTCGAACGCTTCCCGGGCAAGCACCGGAATGTGTGCGTTCAGACCACTGGCTCCTGTCAAGCGGCTGTCAGTCCGCCCCCGTTTTTGAAACGCCTTTGCCACGGACGCCGATCGCTACACGATGGCGCCCCACCCCATTGACCTCGAATCTAACTACCAGCGCGTGCGCGCCGGCCTTCACAATGTCAGCGAATCGAGCTCCGCGGCGAGCCCGGTCTCGGCCGCTTCGTTCGAGAGCCACAGGGTGCGGCGCTCGTTCCAGCGCCCCTCTTCCCACAGCTCGCAGCGATTGCCCTGACCGACCAGCATTCCGCGCCGCTCGAGCAGCGCGAATTCGCGCAACTCGGCCGGCAACAACAAACGTCCGTGCCCGTCGAGATCCAGTTCGGTGGCATGACCCACCATCAGCCGTTGCAGCCGGCGTGCCTGCGCATGCAAGGACGGCAGGCTCATCAACTTCCGTTCGATCTCTTCCCAGTCGGGCAAGGGGTAGAGCAGGAGGCATTGATCCCGGTCGACGGTGACCACGAGCTTTCCCTGGCTTCTTTCGAGCGCGTGTTCGCGATACCGGGTGGGCAGAACCATCCGGCCCTTGTCGTCCAAGGAAACTTTTGCTGCACCGCGAAACATGGACTGACAGGCCAGTTAAGCCCATTTCTCCCCACTTTTTCCCACTTGCCGCCACTATAGGAATGGCCGCGGGCGCGGTCAAGAATTAAGTCACAAAATTTTCCCGTGCCTACAGCGACTTACGTGACATTTAGGTTGTCGCGGCATCCTCCGCTCGCGACTAGGCTCTTATCGATCAGTGGCTTGTCATCGCAAGTTCATACAGTAGGTCACGACTTTCGATGCTGTACGACCCGGAAGGGCCGAACGGGTGGCATCCAGACGGCCGTCCGAATCGCTTTTGAACCGCTAATGGGCTAATACGGTCTCATTGGAAGTAATTGATCCACGATTTCGCGCCCGGATGTGTGCCCTGCGCATGGTGGTCGCCTTCCCGCAATCGACGCCAGGACCCCGAGTCGGGTAGTTAGTCGAGTAGCAAGGAGACTAACTAAATAAAAAGGAGTCGGCCTGTAAGCCGGGTTCTGTCGAGAACGATCATTCATCTGGAATCGCCGTCACCGGCGACCTCAAGCGGCCTACCCGGAAGCGCAGGGGGACACCCGCTGCCACTTGCGTGGCGACTTCCCTATTTGGCCTTGCTCCAGGTGGGGTTTGCCGTGCCGCCGAATGTTGCCACCGGCGCGGTGCGCTCTTACCGCACCCTTTCACCCTTACCGGCGTCATTGCTGACGCTTAGGCGGTTTGCTTTCTGTTGCACTTTCCGTCGGCTCACGCCGCCCAGGCGTTACCTGGCACCTTGTCCACAGGAGCCCGGACTTTCCTCCACATTTCGCGAGAAATGCAGCGACCGTCCGGCCGACTCCGGGGCGCACCATATAGGCATGTCCCGCGCGGTACAAGTTGTTAGTGCGCGACGCGCGCTACTTTTCGGCCGGCGCGCGCGCAAGTTCGAGTGCGCGCGCGTAGGCGTCGTTGCGCCTGGCCCCGGTGAGGCGCACGGCCAGGGCGGCCGCCTTGCTGGGCGTCAGTTCGGTCAGCAAGACCTTGAGCGTTGCGTCGAGTTGTTCCTGCGTGCTGTCGGCCGCCGCGCGCGGCGCGCCCTCCACCACCACGGTTATCTCACCGCGCGCGAAATTCGCGTCGCCGCGTGCCAGCGCCGAGAGTTCGCCGAAAGTGCCGCGATACACGGTTTCGAAAACCTTGGTGAGCTCGCGCGCCACCGCGGCACGCCGCGTCACACCGAATGCCGCACCCATGTCTTCCAGGCACTCCATGATGCGATGCGGCGCTTCGAAGAAGACCAGCGTGCGCGATTCAACCGCGAGTTCGGCGAGGCGCGCGCGCCGTTCCGCGAGACGCGCGGGCAGAAATCCTTCGAACGAAAATCTCTCGGTAGGCAGGCCGGCGATGCTGAGTGCGGCGGTTATGGCCGATGGACCCGGAACCGCAACGACGCTTACGCCTTCCTGCGCTGCCCGGCGCACCAGCTCGAACCCGGGGTCCGACAGCAGCGGCGTTCCGGCATCGCTCACCAGCGCGATGCGCGCACCGCCGCGCAATTTCTCCAGCAATTCGCCGATGCGCTCGGTCTCGTTGTGTTCATGCAGCGACACCAGCGGACGCGACAACCCGAGCGTTGTCAGCAATTGCCCTGTTCTGCGCGTGTCCTCCGCCGCGATGAGCTCAGCGGCGGCGAGTTCGTCGCGGGCCCGCGGCGAAAGATCGCCCAGGTTGCCGATCGGCGTCGAGATCACCGCAAGACGCCCCAAGTTCGCTGCCACTATACTTCTCCACCGTGCATCGCCACCG
>DATHJZ010000167.1:0-23885 GCA_035286365.1 Steroidobacteraceae bacterium
TGATAGCGAGGAGCGCGACATGAACGAGGTCAGGCCATTCGAAGGTGGATGCCTGTGCGGCGCGGTGCGTTATCGCGCCACGGAGGCACCGGTGCGCGGCGTCATGTGCCATTGCCCGCAATGCCGCAGGCATTCGGGCGCTCCGGCGTTGTCGTTCGTGCATTTTCCCGTGCGCAGCTTCACCTGGACGCGCGGCGGTCCCAAGCGGTATCAATCGTCCGAATTCGCCCAACGCGGTTTCTGTGCAAACTGCGGCAGCACGCTGTCTATGCACGAAGAGATATTGGCCGACCGCATGTTGGTTGCGGTCGGCAGTCTCGATGAGCCAAACCGCGTGCATATCGATGACCACGTCTGGACGAAGGATCAGCTCGCCTGGTTCAAGATCGACGATGGCCTGCCCCGCTTCGCGACCAACAGCTCGGCCGTGGCCACGAAGGCCCATATCAGGACCTGACTGTTAGCGGGCCAGGGCAAAGCTGGCGTGGGAACCCGTAGCAGTCGCGTCTTCCGCGTGACCGCAGCACGGAACAGGGCTATCTTGTCGCTCCATGTTCCTGATCGTTCCGCTCGGTAAAAAGGGATCCAACGGAATTCCGATCTTCACGCTGTTCATCTGCGTGGCGTGCGTGATCGTGCACGTGTTCGCCAGCGCCAACGCCGACCAGCTCGCGCTCGCGTTCTATCCCGACCAGCTCGACCCGCTCAAGATGTTCACCTCGGTGTTCACACACACCGACAGCTGGCACCTGCTCGGCAACCTGTTCTTCTTCTACTGCTTCGCACGCACCATCGAGACGCGCATTTCGACTTCAGGCTATCTACTGGCATTCGTGGTGTTCGTGCTGGTCACGAACCTCTCCTACGCCGCGGCTACGAAGGAGTCGATTCCCACCGTCGGGTTGTCCGGCATCGTGTGGGGATACATGGGCATGTTCCTGTTCCGCTACCCGAAGGACGACATCGACTGCTTCGTCTGGTGGCTGTGGATCGTGCGCACCATTGAAATCCCGGCGTTTCTGTTCATCCTGGCGTTCCTCGCGTTCGACATCGCGGCGTATCGTAATTCTGGGGGCAACGCCGACGGCGGCGCGGTCAACCACGTGGTCCATTTCTCGGGATTCATCGCCGGCGCGATGTACAAACTGGCGTTCTGGAATGTGTTCTCGGACGAGCCGCCGGCACCGAAACGCCGTCCCGTTTACGGTACGCGCCGCGCGCGATGGAACTAACCCTCGCGGTAGTGGCAATTCGTTAGACCTGCGGAGGTCTCATGAACGCCAAAACCCTTGCACTGTTCGTCTGCATTGCGGCCACCGGTTTGTCGAGCTGCACGACGGAGCCGGAATCGGGACAGCTCGGGCCGACGCCAGAATCGATCCCGGAGCCGGAAATCGGCATTGAGCTTCCGCTCGAGAGGGAAACCCCGCGACGCTATGCAGCGCCACAGGCTTGCCTGCTCAGCAGCGCAAAGTCCTGCATGGAGCTCGATCCACGCCCGTTCGAACCCTGCCTCGTGACCAGCAAGAGCTGTGAGCGGGAAGGTGCCAGAGTAATGCCAGTCGCGCCTGCGGCGAATGTCGAGCCGGCCGCTGTCGAATCGCGCTAGCTAGAACTTGACCATCACGTGCCGGACGGCCGTGTAATCCTCGAGCGCGTACACGCTCAGATCCTTGCCGTATCCCGAGCGCTTCATGCCCCCGTGCGGCATCTCGCTCACCAGCATGAAATGCGTGTTGATCCACGTGCAGCCGTACTGCAGCTTGGCGGCGACTTTCATCGCCTTGCCCACGTCCTTGGTCCACACGGATGACGCGAGGCCATAGTCGGAATCGTTGGCCCATTCGATGGCCTGATCCGCGTCCTTGAAACGCGTGACGCTCACGACCGGGCCGAACACTTCCTTCTGCACGATCTCGTCCGTTTGCTTTGCGCCGGCGATCACGGTGGGCTCGTAGAAGAACCCCGCGCCGGATTTTTGCTTGCCGCCGGCGGTGATCTCGATATGGCGCTTCTCGGCGGCCCGCTGCACGAATCCCGACACGCGCGAACGTTGTTTGGCGGTGATGAGGGGGCCCATCTCGACGCCCTCTTCCTCCTGGGTGCCGACCTTGATGCTGCTGGCAGCGCTCGAAAGATCCGCGACCAGCTTGTCGTAAATCTTGGGGCCGGCGTAAATGCGGCAGGCAGCGGTACAGTCCTGCCCGGCGTTGTAGAAACCGAAAGTGCGCACCCCGCCGACGACGGATTCCAAATCCGCGTCGTCGAACACGATGACCGGCGCCTTGCCGCCCAGCTCCAAGTGCGTGCGCTTCGTGCCATTCACCGCAGCCGCGAGCACTTTCTCGCCGCTCGCCATCGACCCGGTCAGCGAAATCATCGCGACTTCGGGCTGCGCGACCAGCGGCGCGCCGACGGTGTTGCCGCGGCCGCAGATGATGTTCACGACGCCGGGCGGAAACAGCTCTGCGCAGATCGTCGCGAGCTTGAGCGCGGTCAGCGGTGTTTGCTCGGAGGGCTTCAACACGATGGTGTTACCGGCCGCGAGGGCTGGGCCCATCTTCCAGGCCGCCATCATCAGTGGATAGTTCCACGGCGCGATCGACGCGACGACGCCGATGGGATCGCGGCGGATCATGCTGGTGAAGCCGGGCAGGTATTCGCCTGCGACGGAGCCACTGAGCACGCGCGCCGCGCCGGCGAAGAAGCGGAACACGTCGGCAATCGCCGGGATTTCGTCGTTCAAAGCGGCATTCAGCGGCTTGCCGCAGTTCGTCGATTCGAGCTTCGCAAACTCCATCGCCTCGGCTTCGATGCGATCGGCGAGTTTCATGAGAATGGCGCCGCGATCCTTCGGCACCGTACCCGCCCAGCCGGGGAACGCCTTCGCAGCGGCTTTCACTGCCGCGCCGATCTGCTCCTCCGACGCCTCGGCCACTTGCGCGATCACCTTGCCGGTGGCCGGATCGAGCACGCCGAGCTCCTCGCCCCTGCCTTTGACCAGCTTGCCGTTAACGAGCAGTTTCGTGTTCATCGTCGGGCCTCGTGAAGTAGTAAGCCAGCAGGATCGGGATCAGCGTCACCGCGATCACGATGACCGCCACCACGTTGGTGACGGGCCGGTCGCGCGGCCGGAACAGCTCGTTGAAGAACCAGATCGGCAACGTGCGCTCCTTGCCCGCCGTAAAGATCGTGACGATGATTTCATCGAACGACAGCGCGAACGCCAGCATGCCACCGGCCAGGAAGGCTGTCGCCACCTGCGGCAGTAGTACATACCGCAGTGTCTGCAGACCGTGGGCGCCCAAGTCCATCGACGCCTCGACCCAGTTGGCCGGTAGACGCCGCAGCCGCGCGATCACGTTGTTGTAGACGATCACCGTGCAGAAAGTCGCGTGACCCATCACGATCGTCACGAACGACGCGTCGAGGTTGGCCAGTCTCATGGCGGCCAGCAACGCGATGCCGGTCACGATCCCCGGCAATGCGATCGGCAACACGAACAACACCGTCAACGCATCCTTCGCCGGGAATTTCGCACGCGCCAGCGCGAAGGCGGCCAACGTGCCGAGCACCATCGCAATGGCGGTGGCGCAGGCCGCGACGGACAACGACAACGCGAGACTCGACCAGATATCCGCGCGCGCAAACGCGACCTGGAACCAGCGCAAGGTGAGCCCGGGCGGCGGGAATTGATAGGTTCGGTCTTCGGTGGTGAACGCGTACAGGATGATGATGAACACCGGCACGTGCATGAACGCGAGGCCTGCGAATGCACCGATGCGCATCAGCCAGGATGGTCGATCCGGCCGGTATAGTCTTTTAAAGGGCATCGAAAGCCCCGAAGCGCTTGGCGATGGATAGATAGCCGAAGATCAGCACGATCGGCACGACGGAGAATGCGGCGGCCAGCGGAATATTGCCGGCAGTGCCCTGCTGCACGTACACCATCATGCCGATGAAGTAGCCCGGGGCGCCCACCACGCTCGGGATGATGTAGTCGCCGAGCGTGAGCGAGAACGTGAACACCGAGCCCGCGGCGATGCCGGGCACAGCCAGCGGCAGCACCACGTTGCGGAACGTCTGCGCCGGACGCGCGCCGAGATCGGCCGAGGCCTGCAGCAACGAGCCCGGCACCCGTTCGAGCGCCGCGGCCATCGGCAGGATCATGAACGGCAGCCACATGTACACGAACACGATGAACATGCCGAGGTACGAGGACGACAGCGACGGGCCGCCGATGCCGGGAGTCTCCAACGCCGCCTCCAACAACCCCAGCAGGCCGAGTTTGCCGAACACCCAGGCGATGATGCCCTCCTTGGCGAGCAGCAGGCGCCAGGCGTACACCTTGACTAGATAGCTGGTCCACATCGGCAGCATCACGCCGACATAGAAAAACGCCTTCATGCGCCCGTGCGCGTAGCGCGCCATGTACGTCGCTATGGGCAGCGCGATGATGGCGCAGGCGATGGTCACGGCGACGGCCATCGTGAGCGTGCGCAGCACAATGTCGACGTTGGCCCGCTGCGTTACCACCTGCTTATAGGTCTCAAGCGTGGGTTCACGCACGATCTGCGCCGTGAAGTCGTCGATCTTGTAGAAGCTCTGCGCCAGCAGCGCGAACAGCGAGCCCAGGTACACCGTGCCGAACCACAGCAGCGGCGGCACCAGCAGCAGCGCGAGATACCAGTTCGGGCGTCGGTAGAAGAACGTCGACGCCGCGCGCACGCTCATGACGACAGTGTCACCGCCGCCGCGCGCGGCCAGGATAGTTTGACGCGCGCGCCGACCGCCAACCCGGCGAGGTTGAGCGCATCCTCCTCGGTGATCAGCGCGCTCCACACTTCGCCGGCGTCGAGCTTGACCTGCCAGCGGCTGGCGGCGCCGTGATACTGCACGGCGACCACCGCTCCGGCGGTGCCGACGCAGGTTGACGGTGTCGAAGCGTGTTCCGCGGTCACGACGACGTTTTCGGCGCGAATCGCAAACGGTGTCGCCGCACCCGTGATCACTTTCGCCAGCGCGGCGCCGGCCACGTTCGCGCTGCCGACGAAACGTGCGACGAATGCGGTCGCGGGACGCGAATACAACTCGCGCGGCGCGGCCAGCTGCTCGATCCTGCCCTTGTTGAACACCGCGACCCGATCGGCCATCGACAGCGCTTCGCCCTGGTCGTGCGTCACGTAGACGAAGGTGATGCCGAGGCGGCGCTGCAAACCCTTGAGTTCGATCTGCATTTCTTCACGCAGTTTCAGATCGAGCGCGCCCAATGGCTCATCGAGCAGCAACACCTTGGGTTGATTGATCAGCGCGCGCGCCAGCGCGACGCGCTGCCGCTGGCCGCCCGACAACTGCGCGGGCCGCCGCTCGCCCTGTGCACCCAGCTGCACCAGCTCGAGCATCTCGCGGGCGCGCTGCTCGCGGTCAGGCAAAGACACGCCGCGCACCCGCGGGCCGTACGCGACGTTCTGCAGCACGTTCATGTGCGGGAACAGCGCGTAATCCTGAAAGACGGTGTTGACGTTGCGATCGTACGGCGGCACCGCCGACACATCGCTGCCGTCGAGCAACACCTGGCCGTGGTCGGGCGAATCGAAGCCCGCCACCAGCCGCAGGCAGGAGGTCTTGCCCGAGCCCGAAGGCCCCAGCATCGCGAAGAATTCCCCCGGCTCGATCGCGAACGACACATTGTCGACCGCGCGCACGTCACCGAAGACGCGCGAGACCTCGCGGAACTCGATGGCCGCCGTCATGCGCCGAGCCTTGAGAACGCGATGCGCTTACTGGCCGCCGATTACTGCGACGTAGTCCGTGACCCACCGGCTGTAGGGAACGCAACCCTCGACATGCGAGGCACACTTCGCTTCAGGCGTGCGCCAGAACTTGATCTTCTCGAAGTTGTCGATGCCGTTGGTCTTGCATCCCTCGGCGCCCAACAACGCATTGCCTTCGCAGGCCTTCGGTACCGTCGGGTTCGAACCGAACCACGCGGCCACGTCGCCCTGCACCTTCGAGGAGATCGACCATTCGAGCCACTTGTAAGCGCAGTTCGGATGCTTGGCGCCGACGGCCAGCATCGTCGTGTCGGCCCAACCCGTCGCGCCTTCCTCCGGCACGACAGTGGCGATGGGTTGCTTGTTGGCAATCAAGGTGTTCGCCTGGAAAGGCCAGGACCCCGACGCGACCACGCCCTCGTTGGTGAAGTCCTGTACCTGGGCGTTGGCGTCGTGCCAGTACTTCTGGATCAGTGGATGCTGGCCGCGCAGCAGCTTGAGCGCCTCGGCGTACGCGGATTCGTTGAGCTCGTACGGGTCCTTGATGCCGAGCTCGGGTTTCTTGGCCATCAGGTACAGCGCGGCATCGGCGATGTAGATAGGACCGTCATAGGCCTGCACGCGGCCCTTGTTGGGCTTGCCGTCCGGCAGCTTCTGCGGTTCGAACACCACGGACCAGGAAGTCGGCGGCTTCTTGAAGGTCTTGGTGTTGTACATCAACACGTTCGGACCCCACTGGTACGGCACTCCGTAGTGCTTGCCGTCGACGAAGTGCCAGCCCGCTTCCTGCAGGCGCGGATCGATGGTGGCGTAGCTCGGAATACGTTCGAGGGACACCGGCATCACGGTACCGCCGCGAATCAGGCGCAGCGAGGCATCGCCCGAGGCCGTCACGAGATCGTAGGGTGCCTTGCCGGCCGGCGGCCAGGAACCGTCACCCGAGGGCGGCGACTGCTGCCCGCCGCTGGTCATGAGCGCGACCATTTCATCGGAGGTGCTCGCGGTCTTCACGGTGACCTTGCAACCCGTGTCCGCTTCGAACTGCGTCACCCAGTCGTAGGCCTTGTCGGATTCGCCGCGTTCGATGTAGCCGGGCCAGGCGACGATGTCGAGCGAGCCTTCGAGCGCCGTCGAAGCCATCATGTCGGCTTCTTTCTTCGGCGCTTCCTCATCCTTTTTCGAGCAGGCCGCGAGCGTGAGAGCTGCGCTGCACAACATCACTATCAATCGATATCTGGAAGACCGTTGCGCGGATCGGGAGAACATGGAGAGCCCCTTTTTGTATGCGGCGCGCCCGCCCTTGGGCGCGTCGTCTTTGCGGCTATTCTAGGCCGAGCCGCGCGGCTTTTGGGCTTCGGTGCCGCCGCCGATCGGCAAAACGCTACCGGTTTCATTGCATGGCGCGCGCCAGGAACTTCATTGCGGCTTCGTTCAGGCAGGTGGCCGCGGCAACCCGCATCCACGTGGTCGGCAATTGCGTGGGCGAGAACAGGCTGCCCGGTGCCAGCAGGATGCCCTCGCGGCTGCCGGCCGTCGCCAGCTCGTTGGTGTCGCGGCCGAAATCCGCCCACAGGTACATGCCGCCGGCCGGCGGCCCGACCACCTTCGCACCCATCCGCAGCAGCGCCTCGCAGGTGCGCGCGCGGCATTCGTCCAGTTTGGCGCGCACGCCTTCGAGCATTCGCTCGTAGCTTCGCTCCGCGATGATGCGCGTCACCACGCGTTCGCCCAGCTCCGGCGACGACAAACCGGTGAGCGCCTTGATGTCACGCAGTTCACGCGCCAGCGCCGGGTGCGCCACGATGAAACCGACGCGCAGACTCGCGGCGAGCGTCTTCGAGAATCCACCGACGTAGATCACGCGCCGGCCGTCGTCGAGCGCCGCGAGACGCACGGCGTGACGGCCCGAAAGATCGCCGTAGATGTCGTCTTCGAGAATCATGAAATCGTGCCGCGCCGCGAGCTCCAGCACGCGCGCCGCGTTGGCTGCGGTCAGGCACGAACCCGTCGGGTTGTGCAGCACCGAGTTCATGATGAAGAGCTTTGGCTTCTCGCGCGCCAGCAGGCTTTCGAGCGCGGCGAGATCGGGGCCATCGGCTCCACGCGGCACCCCGACGATACGCGCACCGAAAGCGGCGAAGCGCGCGAACATCACGAACCAGGCCGGATCTTCGACGAACACCGTGTCGCCGGGCGCGAGGAAGCGGCGCGCCACCAGGTCGATGGCCGCGGTGGCGCCGGCGGTCGCGAGGATCTGCTCAGGCGCAACGGCGATGCCGTTGAGCGCGAGCCGCGCGGACAACGCCTCACGCAGCGGTAGATAGCCTTCGATCGAACCGTACTTGAGCAGCCATGAACCGCGGCTGCGTCCGACGCCGCGCACCGCGGCCGAGACCAGTTCGTGATCGAGCCAGCTCTCGGGCAGAAGTCCCGCGCCCGGCTGCTCGCTGCCGGGCGACTGACGCCGCTGCGCACGCAGCAGCCAGCTGACATCCAGCACGGTGCCCGGCAACGTATGCGCCACAGCGCGCCGCTGGATAAGTTTGTTGGCGCGCATGCGCACGTAGAACCCCGAGCCGCGGCGGGATTCGATCAAACCCGCGGCGATCAGCCGGTCGTAGGCCTCGACCACGGTCGAGCGGCTGACACGCGATTCCTCGGCGCAATCGCGAATCGACGGCAGGCGCGTGCCGGGGCGCAATGCATGGTTCTCGATGCGCAGCGCGAAACGTGCGGCGAGCTGGGCGGGCAGTCTGTGATCCTGTTTGGCGGTCTGCAGCGACATATATAAGAGCGGGCCAGTGGCGGGGGTTGAGAATAAAACTGTACTGCAACTGTACTGGGCCGTGCCGTATATTTCCAATCCCATGAACGCTGTAAATGTGGCGCAAACCGCGCCTGCACCGGTTGCCCCTGCGCTGCCCGATCGCGCGGACATCGACGCCGCGGCGGAATTCCTGCGCGCGCTGGTGCCGCCCACCCCACAGTACCTGTGGCCGCAGGTGGCCGCGGCGTTCGGCACGGAGGTGTGGATCAAACACGAGAATCACACGCCGATCGGTGCGTTCAAGGCGCGCAGCGCCGCCATGTATTTCAAACGGCTCATGGAGCGCGAGCCAGGCTGTCCCGGCGTGATCACGGCCACGCGTGGCAATCACGGGCAGGCGGTCGGCCTTGCGGCGCGCCGCTTCAAACTACCCGCCACGGTGTACGTGCCACACGGCAACAGCGTCGAAAAGAATGCCGCGATGAGCGCGCTCGGCGTGCAGCTGGTCGAATACGGGCAGGACTTCCAGGAATCACGCGAGGAAGCCGCGCGCGTCGGCGCGCGCGATGGGTTGCACATGGTGCCCGCGTTCCATCCGGATATCGTGCTGGGGGTCTCCACCTACTGGGCGGAGCTGTTCCGCGCCGTGCCCGATCTCGACGTGGTCTACGTCCCCATCGGCCAGGGCTCCGGCGTGTGCGCCGCGGCCGCCGCACGCAACGTGTTTTCGCCGCGCACGCAGATCGTCGGCGTGGTGTCGGCGCATGCGAGGACGTATGCGAAGTCCTTCGCGGCACGCGACATCGTCGAATCGCCGGTTGCGACCAGGCTCGGCGACGGCATGGCCTGTCGCAGGGCCGAGCCTGCGCCGCTCGCCATCATCCTGGCCAACGTGAGCCGCATCGTCGAAGTGACCGACGCCGAGCTTGCCGGCGCAATGCGGGATATTTTCGCCAAGACGCACAACGTGGCCGAAGGCGCGGGCGCCGCCGCGTACGCCGCGGCCTGGCGCGAGCGCGAGTCGCTGGCCGGCAAACGAGTCGCTCTGTCGATGAGCGGTGGCAACGTCGACTCGACGTTGTTTGCCGACGTGCTGGCCAGCAAGTACTGACGAGCGTGGACATCGCCAACCTGCCCTTCGGCACGGTCGATTGGGCCACCGTCGAAGTGACGACGCATGCGGGCACGGCAGGCATTGCCCGCTGGCGCACGCGCCAGTTCGGCGCCGTGCGCATACGTATGCTGGAATATTCCGCGGGCTACATTGCCGACCATTGGTGTTCGAAAGGACATTTCATGCTGTGCCTCGAAGGCGAGCTGGAAACCGAACTGGCCGACGGCAGGCGATACCGGCTCACTCCTGGCATGAGTTACCACGTGGCCGACGGCGCCGAGTCACATCGTTCGCTGACGCGCGAGGGCGCGAAGCTCTACTGCGTAGATTGAAGAAAGATGGACGGCTACGAAATATCAACCGATCGTGCGCGCCTCGACCTGCGTGCCATTCACGCCTACCTGGTGCGCTCGTACTGGTCCGCGGAGATTCCGCTCGAGACCGTCGAGCGCGCGGCACGCAACTCGCTGTGCTTCGGCGTGTACGAGACCGCGAGTAGCGCGCAGGTCGGGTTCACCCGGGTGGTCACCGACTACGCAACTTTCGCGTATCTCTGCGATGTATACGTGCTCGAGGAGCATCGCGGCCGCGGGCTGTCCAAGTGGATGATGCGCGAGGTAATGGCGCACCCGGCGCTGGCGGGCGCGCGTCGCGCGATGCTGGCGACGCGTGACGCGCACGGACTGTACGAACAGTTCGGTTTCGTCGTGACTGGCAAGGCCGGCAATCTCATGGAGCACGTGCGGCCCGACATCTATCGGGTACGGGCTGCGGCTGACAGTCCCTGAGGTTGCGCCCCGTATACTGCGGTGCATGAATTTTCACCGTCTTGTCCGGCTTTCCTCACTCGCCTGCGGTGTCTGCATCACGCTCAGCGCCTGTTTCAGCGCCCCCAAGCGCGAAGAGGCCCTGACGGAAATCGTCCCGCTCACGGCGCCGGTCCTGGCGCCCGGCGTGGAAGCGAATTCGGACAAGTTGTTCGTGGTGGTCACCTTCTCGGGCGGCGGCAAACGCGCCGCGGCATTTTCATACGGCGTGCTCGAGGCGCTGCGCGACGTGAAAGTGACCACGCCCGATGGCGAGCAGCACACGCTGCTCGATGAGATCGACCTCATTTCCGCGGTCTCCGGCGGCGCCTTCACCGCCGCCTACTACGCTCTCAACGGCCACGAGACTTTCGAAAGCTACGCGCCACGCTTCCTCAACCACGACACGGAAAAGGACCTGTGGCACAAGGTGCTCGCGCCGATCAACTGGCCGCGGCTCGCCAAGCCACTGGTGAGCCGCAGCGACCTGGAAGTCGAATACTTCGACGAGGAGTTGTTCGGCGGCGCGACGGTGTACGACCTCATGACGCGCTCGCCGCGCGTGATCGTCACCGCCACGGACCTGGTGCGTGCCAAACCCTTCGCCTTCACGCGCGAGCAACTGAATGGCGTGTGCGTCGACCCGAAGAGCGTGCCGGTCGCGCGCGCGGTGTTCGCCTCGGCCGATACGCCTATCTACTTCGCGCCACTGGTGATGCGCACGTTCGCGGGCCAGTGCGGTTATGTGCCGCCCGTCTCGGTCGGCCCGGAAGCGGCCGCGGAAGAGGACGTCTACCGGCGCGAACGGGCCGCGCGGCTGCTGTCATACCTCGACAGCAGGAACTATCCCTACCTGCACCTCGCCGACGGCGCGCTGGCCGACAACCTGGGGGCCCGCGCCATCCTCGACGAGGTGGCGCTGGGCGAGACCGTCACCGATGCGCTGCGTCGCAACGGCTTCGCGCGCGCGCGCCGCATGTTGTTCATCGTGGTCGACGCGCGCACGGGCTTCGATCCCAAGTTCGCGAAGACGCCCGAGCCGCTGGGGATCAAAAAAGTGATGGATGCCGTCGTCAGCGTCACGTTCAACCGCTACAGCTTCGAGACCATGAATCTCATGCGCCAGCGCGTCGGGCGCTGGGAGAAGGAGGTGCGCAGCACTCGTTGCAAGGTGGCCCTGGCCATCCCCGACTGCGACAAATTCGACGTGGACCTGGTCGAGCTCAGCTTCGATCGCGTCAAGGAGCCGGACGAACGGGAATACCTCGATCGCGTGCCCACGGCAATGACGTTGTCGTTGGAGCAGATCATCCGACTGCGCCGTGCCGCGCATCTGTTGGTGGATGAATCCCCCGAGCTGCGGCGCTTCCTCGAGGAATCGGCCAAGGAAGGCAACGCGCGCGCGAAGTAGGCGTGCACTGACGCCGCCCCGGGTGCTTCCACCGATGAAACTCGTCGTGTGTTGCGCGAACCTCGCGCCATGCAGCCGATCCGCAGAATCCTGGTTGCCGTAAAGAATCCCGCCGCGCGCACGCTGCCGGCGGTGAACAAGGCTGCGCAAATCGCCAAGGGCCTGGGCGCGCACCTCACGCTGTTCCATGACATCGCCACGCCGCTGTACGCGGAAGCGCTGCAGCAACGCGAAGGCGATCTCAAATCGTGGCAGCGCGAGATACAGACCGCCCGGCGCGAACAGCTCGAAAAACTCGCGGCGCGCGTGCGCAGGCATGGCATCGATGTCGACGTCGCGGCGGACTGGGACTTTCCGCCGTACGAAGCGATCATTCGCAAGGCCCAGCGCATCTCGGCCGACCTGTTAGTCGTCGAGAACCACCATGGCACCGGCCGCCACCCGGCCCGCTGGCTGCTGGCGTACACCGACTGGGAACTGCTGCGCCTGTGCCCGATCCCGGTGCTGCTGGTGAAGAACCGCAAGATGTATCACCGCCCGCGCGTGCTTGCTGCGATTGACCCGACGCATGGGCGCGCCAAGGCGAGCAACCTCGACCGGCAGATCCTGCGGGCCGGCGCGCAGCTGGTGCACGCGCTGCATGGTGAGCTGCATGCCTTGCACGCGGTGCCGCCGGTGTTGCCCGTCGTGAGCGCCATGCCGGACGGAGTGCTGATCGACGTCGGCGACCAAAGCGCTTCGCTCGAGCGCGGCGCGCGCCGCCGACTCGAGAAAGTGGTGGATGGATTCGACATCAAGCGCAGTCACTGCCACCTGCTCGAAGGGCGTCCGAACGATGTGATCCCGCGCATCGCGAAACTCGAGCGCGGCGCAATCGTCGCCATGGGAGTGGTGTCGCGTTCGGGGCTCAAGCGCTTTTTCATCGGCAACACGGCCGAATTCGTCATGGACGCGGTGACCTCGGATCTCCTGGTCGTCAAACCCGCCAACTTCGAGTCGCGCATCCCGCGCACCGGCCGCGGGGTACAGGTGCTCACGTTGCCCATCCTGCCGGGATGAGTCCCCTATCTACGGATGCAGCCCCTGATCGAGGCGCGGCTCGACTCACCGTTATCTCTCGCATGAAAAAATTTCAACCTTCGATCAATAAGACGGCGCACATTTGACATGATCAAACGGGACAATTTCGCATCCGGGTGCGGAAGACATACCCATACAAACCCCGAGGAGATACAGCGATGGCACGCGAAAAAACTCCGCCGACCGTGACGGTCAAGAAGCGCGCTGCGCGCAAACCGATTGTTGCCGACGCCCCCGCGAAGCAGACAAAGGCCGCGAGTGCACCCGCCAACTTCGTCGGACCCGGCCAGCGCGCGACATTGATTGCGAAGGCCGCCTACTACCGGGCTGAGAAACGCGGCTTCGCACCGGGCCACGAGGCCGAGGACTGGCTCGCCGCCGAGTCCGAGGTCGATGCCAAGTTGCTGCGCGGCGCCGCCGGCCTGGCGGACCTCAACTAACAAGTTAATCCCGCCTCACGACCGGCTCGCGCAAGGAGTATCTTTGCGCGGCATGATCGCGCCGACACCCGACGTACTCGCCCTCCTCGAGGCGACGTTCGATGCGGTCGTGATCATGGACGATCGCGGCCGCATCCTGGCCTTCAACGAATCGGCTGAGGCGATGTTCGGCTATCGCGCGGCGGATGCGATCGGCCGCAACGTCAGCATGCTTATGACAGCGACCGATCGGCTGCATCACGACGATCACGTGAAGCGCTACCTGGGTGGGGGCGACGCCAGGGTCCTCGGCAAGGGTCGCGACGTATGGGTGTGTCACCGCGACGGCAGCGAATTCTCGGTCTTCTTGAGCGTCGGGCGCATCCCGAACTCCGAACCGCCGCAGTTCGTCGGCTTCCTGCACGACACGCATCTGCGCCGCAAGGCGCTCGCCACCCTCGATCATGAGCGCCAGCGCAATCGCCTGTATCTCGATCTTGCGCAGGTGATGCTCGTGGCAACCGATCGCAACGGCATCGTGCAGCTGGTGAACCAGCGCGCGTTCCGCGTGCTCAAGAGGACCAACGCGGAGATCATGAATCGCAACTGGGCGGACAACTGTGTGGCACCCGACGATCGCGCCATCGCGCGCGCGTCAATCCGCACGCTGCTGCTGAGCGCCAACGACGAACCGCAGAGCTGCGAGTACCACGTGCGCGCCTCCGACGGCGAGGACCGCTTCATCACCTGGCGCGGCGTGGCGTTGCACGACCCGGACGGCGTGGCGAGGGGAATCATGCTCTCGGGCGAGGACATCACCGATCAGCGGCGCGCCGAAAGCGAAGCCCACAAGGCACTGGAGCGCATGAACAGCGTCGCGCGCCTTGCGACCATGGGCGAGATGGCGGCTGGCATCTCGCACGAACTCAATCAGCCGCTCGCCGCCATCGCCAACTACTCCCAGGCCTGCTCGCGGTTGCTGCGCGTGCCGTCGCCCGACATTCCGGAAGTCGCGTCCGCCCTCGAGCAGGTGTCCGTGCAGGCGCTGCGCGCCGGCGAGATCATCCGTCGCATCCGCTCGCTGGTGCGCAACGAAGACGTGCGGCGCGAGACGCAGGACATGAACGACCTGATCCGTGAAGTGCATGCGCTGCTCGCGAGCGACGCGCGCGTGCACGACGGACGGTTGGCGCTCGACCTGTCGCAGGCGTTGCCGAAGGTAAAGGTCGACGGCGTTCAGATCCAGCAGGTGCTCATGAATCTCGTGCACAACGCGTTCGAGGCGCAGAGCAACGAGATCAACCGCGCGGGGCATTCCGGCGGAGCCTTCGAGGTGCTGATTGCAACCCGCCCCACGCCGGAAGGCGACGTCGAGGTTTCGGTCAGCGATCTCGGACCCGGTCTCGCAGGCGATGTCGAGCAAAAGATCTTCGAGCCTTTTTTCACGACCAAGGCGACCGGCACGGGACTGGGGCTCGCGATTAGCCGGTCCATCATCAAGGCGCATGACGCACGGCTGGGGTATCGCGCCAACCAGCCGCACGGCGCGTGTTTCTTCTTCGTCCTTCCGGCGCAACAGGAGCCCCACCCATGAAAGAACTTCCACAAACAGTGTTCGTGGTGGACGACGACGATGCGGTCCGGAACTCGTTGCGCCTGCTGCTCAAGTCTGCGGGCTTCTCGACGGAAGTCGCCGCTTCGGCGCAGGAGTTCCTATCTACTTACGACGCGGCGCAGCCCGGCTGCCTGCTGCTCGACGTACACATGCCGGGCATGACCGGGCTCGAAATGCAGCACCAGCTCAACGTGCGCGGCGCGGCCATTCCGGTGATCTTCATCACCGGCCACGGCGACATCCCGATGGCGGTTGAAGCGATGCAGCATGGTGCGTTCGATTTTCTGCAGAAACCGTTCCGGGATCAGGAGCTGCTCGATCGGGTGCAGCGGGCGCTGACGCGCGACACGGAGTACCGGGCGCGCCTGCGCCAGACCGAACGGATCCGCGAGCGGCTCGCTTCCCTGAGCCCGCGGGAACGCGAGGTACTCGACCTGGTGACGCAGGGCAAGGCAAACAAGATGGTCGCCGGCGACCTGGGTGTCAGTCAGCGCACGGTCGAAATCCATCGCGCGCACGTCATGCAGAAGATGGAAGCCGGGTCGCTCGCGGAGCTCGTGCGCATGATGATGGCTGTGGCGCCGCCGCAATAAGGTCGCAAGATCGACACAAGAGAAACTACGTATTTAAGCGGCGTCATTGAGCTGCAATGCTGCGCGCCGGATGGTGGGGCCAGATGACAAAGGCGGCGGCGCCAGCGAACACGACGCGAAACCCGTCCGCACCATCATTGTTGCCGGACAATCGTCCCAGCGGACCCGCGAAGTACTGCGTGCCCTGCGCGGCTTCACCAATGTCATCTGGCCCACTTCGCTCGAATCTGCGCTCGCGCAGACCAGCTCCGCCGACGCCGGCTGCCTGGTAATCGCCGACGATCTGCGCGAGGAACGCGTCGACGACTTCCTGCTCGAAGCGCGGGAGTTGCAACGCAACCTGCCTATTTTCGTGATCACCGATCCAGACGATGTGGCCGAGGCAGTTTCCGCGATGCGGCATGGCGCCACCGCGGTCATCGAGATCCCGCCTTCCTATGCGGTGCTGTGCGAAGAAATAACGCGGGTGATGCAATGATTGCGTCGCAGCATGGACACGCCGGTTCGCACTGGTGTGGTGAATCTGCGCGAGCGAGCGAGTGTCGTTCTGACACGATGTAGGACACTTCCGTATTGACGGTCGCCGCCCGCAGGCGAAGACTCGTCCGACGGATTGATCGCACAAACGCCTCGCGGAGCGTGTCATGTCTGCCCAGCTCGCCACCGTTCTGCCGCTGCTACTTCCGACCCCGGCCGCTCGCGGCCTCATCGTGCACGTCGACGATGACGAAGCCGTGCGCCGCTCCACTGCGATGCTCATGCGTTCGGCCGGATACGAAACGCGCGAGGCGGCGTTCGCCGAGCAGGCGCTTGCACAGGCGGAATCGCTGCGCGGCCGGCTCGATGTGTTGATCGTTGACTATCAACTGGGCGACGGGATGACGGGGACGGAGGTGGCCGAGGAATTCGCGCGGTTGTTAGGCCACGCGGTGCCGACGATCATCCTGACGGGCGATCCGGCCAACGCGGAAGTGCCATGGCTTGCGGAGGCGCCGGTGTGGGTGGCGCGCAAGCCCCTCAATCCGGAAACCTTGTTGGCTGCCCTGCCGCCGCTAGTGGCATTCCGACGCGCCATCGCGGCCGTGACGCCAAGCTAGCGAGGCAGGCAGTTCAACTGCGCTTCGCGTACAGGGGCAGCACGCGCGGCAGATTTTTCTGGATGTCCTTGATGCGTTCCTTGGGCGCGGGATGCGTGCTCAGGAATTTAGGCTGGCCGGAACTCTCCGCGGCACTCATCTTGTTCCACAGGGAGAGCGCCGCATGCGGATCGTAGCCGGCGCGCGCCATCAACTCGAGACCGATGTCATCTGCCTCGGATTCCTGTTCGCGGCTGAAGGGCAACTGGAAGGTGACCTCGGCCACCATGTTGGCCATGTTCGCAGTCGCCTCGCTCGCGCCCGCGACCGCGGCCGCGCCCGACAACACCAGCTGCTGCGCGTACGCGCGCGATACCCGTTCGCGCGTATGTTCACGCAACGCGTGCGCGATTTCGTGACCTAACACGGTGGCGATCTCCGCATCGGACAGATCGAGCTGATCGATGAGTCCCGAATAAACCATGATGCGTCCGCCCGGCATGCAGTAGGCGTTGAGCTCCTTGGTCTTCTGCAGATTGAATTGCCAGTTCCACGAGGTCGCGTCCTTGCGAAAGGTGGGCGTGACCGCGACGATGCGTTTGGCGATCGTCGTGACGCGCGCGAGTTGTGCCTGGTCGGAGTTGAGCACGCCCTTCTCGCGGGCCGCCTTGAGCTCTGTGTCGTAGGCCTGCGCAGCGCCCTGTTCCACCGTCTCGTTCGAAACCAGCATCTGCTGTTTGCGATCGACACCGACCGCACCCGCGCTGGTGGTTTTCACCGTTTCGCAGCCAACCGCAAGCAGCAGCGGGCACAACGCCGCGAGGATCAACAGCTTCGTTTTCATGGATGCAATGTCTGCGCTTCCACCCTCGCCTGATAGCGGAGTCAGGGCGGACGCATTGTTAGGAGTTCTGCGAACCTGGCGTCGGCGTTCTCCTACTTGTCAGCGGGGCACGGCGCAGACGCCGAGCATCACCTTCACCGCCGGGGCACGCACTACTACCCGGCTGCACGTTGCCGGCACTAGTTAGAGCGAGAGTTGCGATGATGCAGGTGGGCTGGCCGCACGGTCTGCCACTTTTCCCCGGCGAATGGATTTAAGATCGGGCTCCGTTCTTCTTTCGTGAAGTTGCCTGCCATGCGTCGACAGCTCATTCTCGCGGCCGCCATGACTGTGATCTCCGCCGATCTCCAAGCCGCCGATCCGGTAGCCACCGCCGAACCCGGTGGTGCCACCATCAGGCTTTGGCCGGGAGGCACGCCCGGCGCCGGTAAAGTCACCGCGAAAGAGGCTCTCCTCGAGCGCGCGCCGGAAGGCCCGCTGCGTGATCGCTTCGCCGAGCACGTCACGACCCCGATGCTCACGCTATTCGCCGCCAAGGGCGCATCCAATGGAATCACGCTGCTGATCGTCCCCGGCGGGGGCTACGTGCGCGTGGTCATCGACAAGGAAGGATTCGAAGCCGCGGAGTGGTTCAGCGCGCGCGGCTTTTCCTGTGCGGTACTGCGCTACCGCATGCCGGGCGATGGCTGGGCCGCGGGGCCTGACGCCCCCGTGCACGACGCGATGCGCGCGATCCGGCTGCTGCGCAATCAACCTTTACGTCCCGGGCAAACGCCGGCGCGCCTTGGCGTCATGGGCTTTTCCGCCGGCGGCCACATGGTGGCAAGGCTCATCACCGAAGCGAAACTTTCCTATGAGCGCCGCGACGGCGCGGACGATTTGTCCGCACGCCCGGACTTCGCGGTATTGATGTACCCGGTCATTGCCACCACCGGTGCAGGCGCGCATTCCGGCTCGGTCAAACAGCTGCTCGCAGCCGGGGTGCGGGAAGCCGACCTGGCGCGCTATTCGCCCGACCGGAATGTCACTGCCGACACGCCGCCCACCCTGCTGGTGCACGCGGGCGACGACACGAGCGTGCCCGTCGAGAATTCCCTGCTGATGTACGCGGCGCTGCAAAAGGCCGGCGTGCGCAGCGAGCTGCACGTCTTCGACCAGGGCGGACACGGTTTTGGACTGCGCGCGGCAGCGGGCAAGGACGTTGCGGCCTGGCCGACATTGGTCGAAAGCTGGGCACAGCATGTCTCGCGATGAGCGCACGGGCGGCGCGGGTGTCGACAGCGTCACGGCAAGTTGTTAGGCGCCGGCGCGGCTGCCGCCGGCGCGCTGACACTTGCACCACTGACAACGTCGCATCGCTGCTGGTCGACGATCCGCGCGGCGCCGAGCGGCGGCTATTCGCAAAGGGTGCCGTTCACCAGCAGGGGACGGAGAAGAGTGGTGCCGGGAAATGTCCCCTCGAAACATTGAAAATGACACCGGTTTCCCTATATAACACTGCCGGAAGCGTTGTGAAATAAAAAAGGTCTCAAATTGGTTTCCGTTGTCACCGACCCCGCGTTCGACGCCAAGGGCACGGCCGCCGAATTCGTCAAGGCGCGCCGTTCCGCGGGTTCGTTCTCGAAATATCCCGGTCCCATGCCGCAGGACCTCGACTCCGCATATCGTTGTCAGGACGAGGCCATAGCGCTTTGGGACGATACCGTCGCCGGCTGGAAGGTCGGCTGGATCCCCGAACCCCTGAGCCAGAAATTCGGCGCGCATCGCCTCGTCGGCCCGATTTTCACGCGCAGTGTATTGCGCTCCAACGGCGTCGAATCTGTCGATGTGCCCGTGTTCGCCGATGGTTTTGCGGCAATCGAGGCCGAATTCGTCTTTCAACTGTCCAAGGACGCGCCGGCAAATGTCGCTGAGTGGACAGCCGAGACAGGCCGACATTTCGTGAAATCGATGTTCATCGGCATCGAGATTGCCAGCAGTCCGCTGGTCAACATCAATGACTACGGGCCGGCGGTCGTCGCCAGCGACTTCGGCAACAACGCGGGACTGCTGCTCGGCGCCGAAGTGCTTGATTGGCAGGCCCGCAGCCTCGAGTCCATGAACTGCGAGACGCGCATCGGCGCCACTTTGGTCGGTCGTGGCAACGCCGCCGCCGTGAGCGGCGGGCCGCTGGCTGCGCTGGCCTTTGCCCTGCGTTGCAATGCCCGCCGCGGCCGTCCACTGCGCGCGGGTGAGTATGTTTCCACCGGTGCGGCAACCGGGGTGCATTCGATCTGCGCCGGGCAGTCGGCTGAGGCAATATTCATGGGCATCGGCAGCCTGCACTGCCGGGCGGTACCCATGACACCGGTCTAAACAAGTTGATTGTTAGGTGACATGTCTGCCCGCGGGACAAACGCTTACGTACAATCTGCCACCATGACTCGCACCCGGAAAAAAGCCGCCGTCAAAAGCGGCACGCCCAAGGTGCCCGCCCCCGCAAAGGCCGTCGGCGCACTGAAGCCGATGGGCATCAAACCGGGGCGTAACGCCACCATCAACGACATCGCGCGCCTCGCGAGCGTGTCGAAGAAGACCGTGTCGCGCGTGATCAACCTGTCACCGCTGGTGCAGGAAGCCACCCGCGCACGCATCCAGGCGGTCATCGACAAGTTCGGTTACGTCCCGGATCCCCAGGCGCGTGGCCTCGCCTTCCGCAAGTCGTTCCTGATCGGCCTCGTGTACGACAATCCGAATGCGCAATACATCGTGAACTGCATGGAAGGCGCGCTCGACGCCGTGCGCAATTCCGAATACGAATTGGTCGTGCATCCCTGCGATCGCAAGAAGCCGGATTACATCGACGGTGTGCGCCGCTTTGTCGAGCGGCAGAAGCTGCGCGGCGTGATCCTGCTGCCGCCGATCTCGGAAAACGACGAGCTCACGCGCGCACTGACCGCGGCAGATTGCTCATACGTGCGCATCACCTACACGCAGCTCGACGATCCGTCGCGCATCGTGATTTCGAACGACCGTCTCGCGGTCGCCGAGGTCGCCAACTACCTGGTATCGCTAGGCCACAAGCGTGTCGGCTACATCGCGGGTCCACCGGGTTTTCGTTCCGCCGTGGAACGCCTGGCGGGCTTTCGCGAAGCGCTCGTCGCGCGTGGCCTGCAATTCGGCTCCGAACTCATCGTCGAGGGTGGCTACACCTACGAGAGCGGTGTCGCGGGCGGCGAGAAGCTGCTGGCCTTAAACCCGCGACCGACCGCCATCTTTGCCAGCAACGACGAAATGGCCGCCGGCGTGTATCGCGTGGCCAACCGACTGGGGCTTTCGATTCCCGGCGACCTGTCCATCGTGGGCTTCGACGACGGCCCGCTCGCCTCGCGGCTGCTGCCATCGCTGACCACGATTCGCCTGCCGATTCGCGAGCTCGGCCGGATCGCGGCTAACAAGATTCTGCATCCCGAGGCCGTTGGCGGCACACATGCGATGGTCACGCCGCTCGAGCCGCACCTGGTCATCCGCGATTCCTGCCAGCCGCCGGCGCGCTAGAAATCCGGCGTCCGCAGGGACAGCCAATGCCCGAACAAAGAAATCCGTACGCCACGACCGACGTGCCCCTCGAGGCGCAGGGTGGCGCGCAATATGCGACCGCCGCCGACCCGGCCATCGTCGAATACAGCACTTTCTGGCGTCGGGTGGGCGCGCTGTTCCTGGACGGTCTGATATTGCTGCCGCTTTCGCTGCTCGCGTACGTCGGCTTGAAGTACACGCGCCTCTACTATCTCTACTACTTCATGCCCGGCCTGCTGATTCTCGGCTACTACGCCATCTATCTCGTAAAACGGAACGGCGGTACTCCGGGCAAGCGCATTCTCGACCTCAAAGTCGTGATGCTGGACGGAACCCCGGTGACGACCAACGCTGCGATCATCCGTTACTCGGTGCAGCTGATCCTCTACGGCCTGTCATCGCTCGGACTGGCGATCGCCGGGTTCACCCTGACCGATGCGGAATTCCAGTCACTCGGCTACCTGCAGAAAATCCAGGCCCTGAGCACTCACGCCCCTGGCTGGAACGCCGCGGTAACGTGGTCCGCGCAAGGCTGGTACGTCGTCGGCGCCATCGTCATGCTCTGCAATGACAAACGCCGCGCCCTGCACGATTTTCTCGCCGGAACCGTCGTCATCCGCACTGGCTGACTCGGGGCGGCGGTCGCACCAGGCTTGTGCCTCCATCATGACACCGGTTTCCTCCCTGCGAAAAGACCCTGTAGAATCAGCGCCCCCAGAAAGCCCTGCGAAGCCGAGACCATCATCATGAAGTTCGAGACGCGACACGCCAGCCACCAGAGCATCGTTCAAACCGCCGACACCACGAAGCTGCGCGAGCTGTTTCACGTCAGCGGGTTCTTCGTGCCGGACGACGTCAGCCTCACCTTCAGCCACGTCGAACGAATGATTGTCGGTGGCGTGATGCCCGTTTCCAGGAGCGTCGAGCTCAACGAAGTGCCGGCGCTCAGCAAGGGGCCGTTCCTGTCCCGGCGTGAGCTCGGCATCATCAATGTCGGCGGCGCCGGCAAAGTTACTGTCGATGGCAAGATCACTGCGCTCGCGGCGCGGGAAGGACTTTATGTGCCCATGGGCACCACCGGCCTGTCGTTTTCGTCCGATGCAGCGGCCACGCCGGCGAAGTTCTACCTCGCGAGCACTCCGGCGCATGCGCGCTACGAAACGGTGAAGATCGACATCGCCAGGGCCAATCCGATGCCGGTGGGCGCGCCCGCCACGGCCAACGAGCGGACTATCTACCAGTACATCAACCCGGACATCTGCAAATCCGCGCAGCTGCTCATGGGCCTCACGTCTCTCAAGGAAGGCAGCGTCTGGAACACGATGCCCTGCCACCTGCACGAGCGCCGCTCGGAGACCTATTTCTATTTCGACTTGAAGCCCGACGCACGCGTCGTGCACATCATGGGCGAGCCGCACGAAACGCGGCACATCTTCGTGGCCAACGAGGAAGCCGTCATCGCTCCGCCCTGGTCCATCCACACGGGCTGCGGCACCTCTAACTACAGCTTCATCTGGGCGATGGGCGGCGAGAACCAGGAATACAAGGACGTCGCCTGGGTCCCGATGAACGTGCTGCGTTGACATGCAAAGTTTCGATCTGAGTGGCCGCGTTGCGGCTGTCACGGGCGCGAACACGGGCCTGGGCCGCGCGATCGCCGAGGCGCTGGCCGCGGCCGGCGCCGATATTGCCTGCATCGGGCGCAGCGATCCGGCCGAAACACTGACCGCCGTGCGTTCGCTCGGTCGTCGTGGCCATTGGGTCAATGCCGATCTCGGCGCGAAACCCGACTACACCGCCATCATCGGCGACGTGGTGAAGAGCCTGGGCGGGCTGCACGTGCTGGTGAACAACGCCGGCATCATCCGCCGCAACAATGCCATCGACTTCACGGAGGCTGACTGGGACGCCGTGCTCGACGTGAACCTGAAAGCGGTGTTCTTCCTCTCGCAGGCCGCGGCGCGCCACATGATTCCCGCGGGCGGCGGCAAGATCATCAACATCGCTTCGATGTTGTCCTTTCAGGGTGGCATTCGCGTGCCGTCCTACACCGCCAGCAAGAGCGGAATCGCCGGGCTCACGCGCCTGCTCGCGAACGAGTGGGCCGTGTCGGGCATCAACGTGAATGCGATCGCGCCCGGATACTTCGCCACCAACAATACGGCGGCGCTGCAGGCCGACGTGAAGCGAAATGCGGAGATCCTCGGGCGAATTCCCGCGGGCCGTTGGGGTGACCCGAAAGATCTCGGGGGCGCCGCGGTGTTCCTGGCCTCGAGCGCGGCCAACTACGTGCAGGGCGTGGTCCTGCCCGTCGACGGCGGCTGGTTGGCCCGATAGGGCTTTTCAGCGTGCCGCTCGTCGGCCAAGTCATTCGGAAGGCGTCCCCGTTATGATGCCGGCTCACATCGTGGGCCGAGGTTCGCCGAGTGAGTCGCATCATGATCTGCCTGTTTGCCGTGCTCGCGGCTGGTGCGCGAGCCCAAAGCGTGCCCGATCACGTCGACATCACCTGGATGTCGATCGCCAACATGCATTTCGGCGTGGGTGAACGACAGATCGTCGCGGACGGCTACATCACGCGGCTGCCGGAGGATCTGTTTTTCGGCGGCGGCGGAGTCGACTCGACGAAACGCGCCATGCGCCCGGACGCGGCCGCGGTGCGCGAAGTTTTCGACGCCATCGGCGGGAAATCCGCGGTCAATCTGCTGCTCACCGGCCACAATCATTTCGATCATTCTTTCGACACCGCGACCTGGGCGAAACTGTCCGGCGCCAGGGTGATCGGCTCGCCGACCACCTGCCTGCAGGTCCGCGCCGAAAAGATTCCC
>DATHJZ010000168.1:0-43328 GCA_035286365.1 Steroidobacteraceae bacterium
GACTTTCTGGATGTAGACGGTTTCGCCGCGACCGCGCATGGAGCTGGTGGCGGCTTCGATGAGTTCGACCACGCGCAGGCCCAACGCTCCGTCGGTCTGCGGTGTCTTCTTGTTGATGATGCAATCGATGAAGTGGTCGCCGGCGAGGCGCAGCGCCTCGGTGCCGTCGAGCTTCGGTGCCCACATATCGCCGGTGCGATAGCCGACGCGCATTTCGTGGATCTGCTTCGGGTCTTCGGTGAAGCTGATGCCCTTGTCGTAGATCTTGACCTTCTCGGAAGGCTCGAGATCGTCGTAGGTGATCATCTTCTTGCTGCCGCCGAGCAGGATCTGGCGCACTTTCACCGGCGCAAGCCAGCTCACGTTGACGTGGGCGATCGTGCCCGAATCATAGAAAAGAGTGATGTATGCGAGATTCTCGGGCGTGCCGGGGAAGTGGTTGATGCCACTCGCCGAGATAGCCACGGGGTGTTCGCCGAGCAGGTAGTCGAGGATCGAGAAATCGTGCACGGCGAGATCGGAGATGACGTTCACGTCGCGCTGGAACAGGCCGAGGTTCACGCGGATCGAGTCGTAGTAGTAGACGCGGCCCAGGTCGCCGCTCTTGATGACGTCGCCCATCTTGCGCACGGCGCCGGTATAGACAAAGGTGTGGTCGACGAACAGCGTCAGGTTGCGCTTCGCCGCCTCGTCGACCAGCTTGCGCGCCTGCAGCGAGGTTTCCGTCATCGGCTTCTCGAGCCAGACGTGTTTGCCGGCCTTGAGCGCGGCCATCGCGAATTCGAAGTGCGTGCTGACCGGCGTCGCGATCGCGATCGCGTCGATTTCCGGATTGCGCAGCAGGTCCTGGAAGTCGTTCGTGGTCTTGACCGCGGGATACCGCTTGTTGACGGTCGCCAGCTTCTTGGGATCGAGATCCGAGACGGCAACGATCGTGCCCTGTTGCGCTTCCGCAAACGTCCGCACGAGGTTCGGTCCCCAGTAACCGTAGCCGATGACGCCAATCTTGATCATTTGTTGTTCCTCGATTCCCTGTCCATGAAACGATTACCGTAACTAACTACTCTTCAGCGCTTGCGCGTGTCGCCCGTGACCTTCGCCGGCACGCCGACGGCGATCGCGTACGGCGGCACGTCTTTCGTGACTACCGCGCCCGCGCCGATCAGCGCGAATTCGCCGATGGTGATGCCGGCAACGATCGTGGCGTTCGAACCGATCGAAGCGCCGCGTTTGATCAGCGTTTTCTCGACCTTCCAGTCCGCTTCCGTCTGCAGCGATCCATCGGGATTCGCAGCTCGCGGGAACAGATCGTTCGTGAACATCACGCCGTGGCCGACGAACACTTCGTTCTCGATTTCCACGCCCTCACAGATGAAGGTGTGCGAGGAAATCTTGCAGCGCTCACCGATCGTCGCGTTCTTCTGTATTTCCACGAACGCGCCGACCTTCGAGTCCTTTCCTATGACGCAGCCATACAAGTTGACGAGTGACGGATGAAAGATCTTCACGTTCTCGCCGAGTTGCACCGAATCAGCTACAGGCATTTGAACCTCTTGTGTTTGTGCTCGCCAGCCATCGAAGGCGCGCGAAGCATAGGTATGTGATTGGAGTCGCACCTTGTCGCGATTGGCACTTTGTTTGTGTCGGAATTTCTGCCACTCGGGGTTGCACATATCCAAGGACCGCGAACATCCCCAGGCCGATTTCGCGTCGAAGAACTTTACAGCTTCGTCGCAGGGCTCATGCGGGCAAGCACGGGAGGGCCCCGCTGAGGCTCCGGCGGCCACCAAAGGTTGCGATTCGGCTCACAGTTTGAGGGTCGCCAGGGGTGCCCGCGTGACGTGTCTCTCACCTTGGCTTGGAAATTGCTTGAAGGGGGCAGGGCGCCACGTTGTGCCCAGCTTTTGTTTGCCGAATTTTCGCACTGGAACCCTCGAAACACATGAATATCAAGAACCTGGTTCGTTCCCTGCTGATTCTAGTGGCCGCTGTCGTAGCTCCGCTCGGAGTTGCCCACGCGGATCCGAATCAGGGGCCCGGCGGCCCGATTCTGGTCATCACCAACGGGAATCAGAACTTCGGCAAGTTCTACGCGGAAATCCTGCGCACGGAAGGTTTCAACGAGTTTGCAGTCGCCGAGATCGGCGCGGTGACCGCCACGACGCTCAACTCCTATGACGTCGTCATTCTCGCCAAGGTCGCGGTGACCAGCACCCAGGCGACGATGTTCACGACCTGGGTGACCGCGGGCGGCAACCTGATCGCGATGGATCCGGCGCCGCAACTCGCGAGCCTGCTCGGCATCAGCACCGGCGCGACGACACTCTCCAACGCCTATCTACGCATCGACAACTCCACGAAGGCCGGCGGCGGCATCGTGGCGCAGACGATTCAGTTCCACGGCAGTGCCCAGCTGAGCACGCTGGCGGGCGCGACTTCCTTCGCCACTCTTTATTCGACTGCGACCACTGCCACGGCCAATCCGGCGGTCACGGTGCGCAGCGTCGGCGCGAACGGCGGCCAGGCCGCAGCCTTCATGTTCGACCTCGCGACGTCGATCGTGTACACGCGCCAGGGCAATCCGGCCTGGGCGGGCACGGAGCGCGACGGGGTCACGCCGCGCCGCTCGGACGACATGTTCTTCGGCGCTTCGGCCAGCGATCCGCAGGCTGACTGGGTCGACCGCGGCAAGATCGCGATTCCGCAGGCCGACGAACAGCAGCGCTTCCTCGCCAACCTCATCACGGACATGAATGCGGATCGCAAGCCGCTGCCGCGTTTCTGGTATTTCCCGAACGCTCATCGCGCGGTCGTCATCATGACGGGCGATGATCATGGTTACCTGTACTCGGCCGGCGGCGGGACCGCGGAGCGGTTCGACCAGTTTCTGACCCTGAGCAATCCCGGCTGTTCGGTCGTGAACTGGGAATGTATTCGCGGCACGTCCTATCTGTTCACTGACGGCGGGCTCACCAACGCGCAGGCGTTCTCGTACCAGTCGCAGGGATTCGAAGTCGGACTGCACATCGCCTCGTTCCAGGACAACGTGTGCGTGGACTACACGCCTGCTTCGCTCGCGCAGATGTACACCGACCAGAAGCTGGCGTTCTTCAACAAGTTCACCGCCATTACGCAGCTCAGCACCGAGCGGCATCATTGCATCGTGTGGAGCGACTGGGCGTCGGCCGCGAAAGTGCAGCTCGCCAACGGAATCCGGCTGGACACCTCGTACTACTACTGGCCCGGCGACTGGGTGGCGAACGTACCCGGACACTTCACGGGCTCGGCGATGCCGATGCGCTTCGCCGATCTCGACGGCAGCCTGATCGACGTCTACCAGGCGGTCACGCAGATGACCGACGAGTCGGAACAGACCTATCCGTTTACCCCGAACACATTGCTCGATCGCGCGATCGGCACAGACGAGCAGTACGGCGTCTACACGATCAATGCGCACACCGACGTGGGCATCATCGACCAGGCGACGACGACCGTGACCTCTGCGGTCGAGCGCGGCGTGCCGGTCGTTTCGGCGCGGCAGATGCTCACCTGGCTCGACGGGCGCGGCAATTCATCGTTCGGCTCGGTGACCTTCGCGTCGAACGTGCTGAACTTCACCGTGACGCAGGCAACCGGCGCGACCGGCCTGAACGGCATGTTGCCGTGGCGTTCGGGCACGCGTTTCCTCACCAGTCTTTCGCGTGGCAGCACCGACGTGCCGTACGAGGTGATGGTCGTCAAGGGCATCGAATACGCCGTGTTTGCGGCCGCCAGCGGCACGTATACGGCTAACTACGCGGTCGACAACGTCGCGCCCACCGTCACCACGCGTACTCCGTCCGCGGGTGCGACCGGCGTCACACCATCGACCACGATCCGCGCCACGTTCAATGAATCGATCAATCCGGCCACGATCACGGCGGCCACGTTCGAAGTGCGCGACGCGACCGCTGCGCTCGTTCCGGGCAGCGTCAATTACGGCGCGAGCACGCTCACGGTGACGTTCACGCCCTCGAGCGCGCTGGCCAGCGGCGCCACCTACACGGTGATCCTGCGCGGCGGTGCGACCGATCCGCGCGTCAAGGACGTCGCGGGCAATGCCCTGGCGGCCAATGTCACGTGGTCGTTCACGACTGCCGCGCCTCCGGTTTGCCCCTGCTCGATCTGGGCCCCCTCCGCCACACCGGCGGTCGCCTCCGAGTCGGACACCGGCTCGGTGGAACTCGGCGTGAAGTTCCGCTCGGACATCAACGGCTTCATCAAGGGCATCCGCTTCTACAAGGGCACGTTGAATACCGGCACGCACGTCGGCACGTTGTGGTCGGAGGCCGGCTCCGCGCTCGCGCAGGCGACCTTCGTGAATGAATCCGCGAGCGGCTGGCAGCAGGTGTTGTTCACGACGCCCGTGCCGGTGACGGCCAACACCGTGTATGTCGCCTCGTATCACGCGCCGAACGGCGGTTATGCGGCCACCTCCGGCCAGTTCGCCTCGGCGGGCGTCGACAACGGCGTGCTGCACGCCCTCAGCAACTCGCAGGCCGGCGGCAACGGCGTGTTCGCGTATTCACCCGACAGCGCATACCCGGCTTCCAACTTCCAGGCGACTAACTACTCGGTCGACGTGGTGTTCGATACCACCGCGACCGGGACGACCGACACCACCGCGCCGGTGGTGACCATTTCCAATCCGGTCGCGACCCCGACCTATGCCACGGGCGCCACGCCGCTGTCCCTCGACGGCACGGCCTCCGACAACCTCGGCGTCTCGCAGGTCACGTGGTCCAACGACCGCGGTGGTTCTGGTGTCGCCATCGGCACCTCGGCCTGGACGGCGTCCGGCATCGCGCTGCAGGCCGGCGTCAACGTGATCACCGTGACCGCGCGCGACGCCGCCAACAACTCCTCGACCGATACGCTGACCGTGACTTACACGCCGGCCGCGGATACGACACCGCCCGCCGTGAGCTCGCGTACGCCCGCCTCGGGTGCCACGCAGGTTGCGGTCGGCGCGACCGTAAACGTGGGTTTCAACGAGGCCATGAGCGCGGCCACGATCAACAGCAGCACGATCGAACTGCGCAATGCGTCGAACACGCTGATTCCTTCGTCGGTGAGCTACAACGCGGCCACGAATGTCGCGACCCTCACCCCGACCGCGTCTCTCGCGCTGAATACAGCCTTCACGGTGACGGTGCGTGGCGGAGCCACGGATCCGCGCGTCAAGGACGTCGCACTCAATGCGCTGGCGGCGAACGACACCTGGTCGTTCACGACGACGAACTCCGCGGTCAGCACCGTCAGCCTGTGGCCGAACACGGCGACTCCCGGGACGCCCTCCGATGCCGACACCGGCGCCGTCGAGCTGGGACTCAAGTTCCGTTCGGACACGAGCGGCAGCGTGACCGGAGTGCGGTTCTACAAGGGCGCCAGCAACACCGGCACACACGTCGGCAAGCTGTGGACGTCCACGGGAACCCTGCTTGGCCAGGCAACCTTCATCAACGAAACGGCGACCGGCTGGCAGCAGGCGCTGTTCCCGAGCCCGATCGCGATCCAAGCGAACACGACCTACGTGATTTCGTACTTCGCGCCGAACGGCGGCTACGCCGTGGACGCCGATTACTTCACCGCGACGGGCGTCGACAACGGCGGGCTGCACGCGCAGAGCGACCCGGTCGCCGGCGGCAACGGCGTGTTCTTCTACGGCCCGAGCGGCGGATTCCCGTCGAGCTCGTTCGCCGCTACCAACTACTGGGTCGACCTCGTGTTCCAGACCGTCAGCGGTCCGGACACCACGCCGCCGACGATCACGCTGCGCCAGCCTGCTACCGGCGCCACCAACGTCGCGATCAACGGCGCCGTCATGGTGACGTTCAGCGAGGCGATGACCGCCAGCACCATCAATACCTCGACGATCGAGCTGCGCAACGCCGGGAACACGCTGATTCCCGCGACCGTCGCGTACTCGGGCGGTGTCGCCACGCTCACGCCGACCAGTGCGCTCGCGAATACCAGCGTCTACACGGTGACCGTGCGCGGTGGCGCCACCGACCCGCGCGTCAAGGACGTGGCCGGCAACGCGCTTGCCGCCAACGACAGCTGGTCGTTCACCACGGCCGCGGCCGGCGGCCCGTGCGCGGCCAACGCCATCACCGCCGAGAACTGCCTCACCGGCAATCCGTCGAGCGAGTGGGACGTGAGCGGCGCCGGCGACCCGAGCATCCAGGGTTATTCCACGCAGATCAGCGTGAACCGCGGCGGCACCATCCAATTCAAGGTGGATACCAACGCGACTAACTACCGGTTCGACATCTACCGAATGGGTTACTACGGCGGCCAGGGCGCGCGCAAGATCACGACCTTCAACCCGACGGCCTCGCTGCCGCAGAATCAGCCGAACTGCCTCACGCAGGCGTCCTCGGGCCTGATCGACTGCGGCAACTGGGCGGTGTCCGGTTCCTGGACCGTGCCTGCGTCCGCGACCTCCGGCATCTACTTCGCGAAGCTAGTGCGGACCGATACGGGCGGCTCGAGCCACATCATGTTCGTCGTGCGCAACGATGCGAGCACGTCCGACATGGTGTTCCAGACGTCGGACACGACTTGGCAGGCGTACAACACCTACGGCGGCAACAGCCTGTACGTGGGATCCCCCGGCACCAATCCGGGCCGCGCCTACAAGGTCAGCTACAACCGGCCGTTCAACACGCGCGGCAATGATGGTGGTCAGGACTGGGTGTTCAACGCCGAGTACCCGATGGTGCGTTGGCTCGAGGCCAACGGCTACGACGTGAGCTACATCACCGGCATCGACACCGATCGGGCCGCGAACCTGTTGTCGGGCCACCGCACGTTCCTGTCGGTGGGTCATGACGAATACTGGTCGGGTCAGCAGCGCGCGAACGTCGAGGCGGCGCGTAATGCCGGCCTCAACCTGGCGTTCTTCAGCGCCAACGAGGTGTTCTGGAAGACGCGTTGGGAAAACAGCATCGACGGTTCGGGCGCTGCCTACCGCACGATGGTCTCGTACAAGGAGACGCATGCGGGCGCGAAGATCGACCCGTCGGCCGAGTGGACCGGCAGCTGGCGCGATCCGCGCTTCAGCCCGCCGTCCGACGGCGGTCGCCCGGAGAACGGTCTGACCGGCACGATCTTCACCGTGAACTCGGGTACCGCGGGTATCGTGATCCCGGCCGCGGAAGGCAAGCTGCGCCTGTGGCGCGGCACGGCGGCTGCAGGGCTCACCGGCTCGCAGACGGTGAATCTGCCGAACGGCACGCTTGGTTACGAGTGGGATTCGGATCTCGACAATGGCGCGCGTCCCGCGGGTCTGTTCCGCCTGTCGGACACCACGGTGAGTGGCGTCGACAAGCTGCAGGACTACGGTTCGACCTATGCCACCGACACCGCGAATCACGCGCTGACGATGTACAAGCACGCGAGCGGCGCGCGCGTCTTCGGCGCGGGCACGGTGCAGTGGAGCTGGGGTCTCGACTCGAATCACGACCGCGCGGGAACGCCGGTCAGCCAGGTCATGCAGCAGGCGACTGTGAACCTCTTTGCGGACATGAGCGTCCAGCCGGCGAACCTGCAGGCGGGCCTCACGGCGCAGAGCGCGTCGAGTGATTCCAGCGCGCCGACCGTGGTCATCAGCACGCCGGCAGCGGGCGCGAACGTCCCGCAGAACGGCCTGACGATCAGCGGCACCGCCAGCGATGTGGGCGGCCAGGTCGCGGGTGTCGAAGTGTCGACCGATGGCGGTACGAGCTGGCATCCGGCCACGGGCCGCGGCACCTGGTCGTACGTCTGGCCGACTCCTTCGGTCGGTGCGGTCACCGTGCGCGTGCGCGCGGTGGACGACAGCGGCAACTTGCAGGGCACGCCTGCGACCGTGGCGTTCACGGTCGGTGGCGCCGCTTGTCCGTGCTCGCTCTGGCCGGCCCAGTCGCCGTCCGGTGGCGTTGATGCGGATGCGAATTCCGTCGAGCTCGGCACGCGCTTCCGCACGAGCGCCGCGGGCAACATCACCGCTCTGCGCTTCTACAAACACGCGCAGAACACTGGCACGCACGTCGGCAGTCTCTGGAGCTCCACGGGCACGCTGCTCGCGCAGGTCACGTTCTCGGGCGAGACCGCCTCGGGTTGGCAGGTTCAGACGCTCGGCGCACCGGTGACCCTCACGCCGAATACCGACTACGTCGTCTCGTATCACACGAGCTCCGGCTTCTACACCGGCGATGACGGCTACTTCGCCGGCAGCGGTGTCGCGAGCGGACCGCTGCTCGCACCGCAGGATGGTTCGGGCGGCGACAACGGCCTGTACAAGTACGGCGCCAGCAGCGTGTTCCCGACCGAGACGTACAACAGCGAGAACTATTGGGTAGACGTGGTGTTCAACACCGGCGGCGGGTCGTCGGATACCACCGCGCCGGTCGTCACGATCACGACGCCGACCAGCGCCACGACGACGACGGTGACGAGCACGCCATTCGCGTTCGGCGGCACCGCCAGCGACGCGGTGGGCGTCACGCAGGTCAGTTGGGCGAACAATCGCGGCGGCAGTGGCAACGCGTCCGGTACGACCAGCTGGTCGGTCTCGGGCGTCGTCCTGCTGTCGGGAGCGAACGTGCTCACGGTCACCGCGCGCGATGCCGCCGGCAACACCAGCACCGATACGCTGACCGTGACTTACAACGCGTCGGACACCACGGCGCCGGTCGTGACGATCACGTCACCCACGAGCTCCACGACCACGACGGTTGCGACCACGCCGATCAACATCGGCGGCACGGCATCGGACGCTGTGGGTGTCACGCAGGTCTCCTGGGTGAACAATCGCGGCGGCAGTGGCACGGCCACGGGCACGACATCCTGGTCGGCCAGCGGCATCGTGTTGCAGACCGGCTCCAACGTGCTGACCGTCACTGCGCGTGACGCGGCCGGCAACACCAGCACCGATACGCTGACTGTCACCTATACGCCGGACACGACGGCGCCCACGGTGACCATCACCTCGCCGACCAGCAATTCGACGCTCTCCGTAAGCACCGCCTCGATGAATCTCGGCGGCACTGCCGCGGATGCCGTCGGCGTCACGCAGGTCACGTGGACCAACAACCGTGGCGGCAGCGGCACGGCGACGGGCACCACGTCCTGGTCGGTCGCGGGCATCGCCTTGCAGTCGGGCGCCAACGTGCTGACCGTGACCGCGCGCGACGCGGCCGGCAACACGCGCACCGATACGTTGACGGTCACGTACACGCCGGACACCACGGCGCCCACGGTGACCATCACCTCGCCGACCAGCAATGCGACGCTGTCCGTCAGCACCGCCTCGCTGAATCTCGGCGGCACTGCCGCGGATGCCGTCGGCGTCACGCAGGTCACGTGGTCCAACAGCCGCGGTGGCAGCGGCACGGCGTCGGGCACCACCTCGTGGTCGGCGAGCGGTATCACGCTGCTGTCGGGTTCCAACGTGTTGACCGTGACCGCGCGCGACGCGGCCGGCAACACGCGCACCGATGCGCTGACGGTGACTTACACCCCGGATACGGCATTGCCCGCCGTGACGATCACGGGCCCGACCAGCGCGGCGACACTGTCGGTTACCGCGACGCCGCTGACGCTCTCCGGCACGGCGTCGGACAACGTGGGTGTCACGCAGGTCTCCTGGGTGAACAACCGCGGCGGCAGCGGTAATGCGACCGGCACGACCTCCTGGTCGGTCAGCGGCATCGTGCTGCAGACGGGCGCGAACATCCTGACGGTCACCGCGCGCGACGCGGCGGGCAACACGCAGACGGACACATTGACTGTGACCTTCGCAGATACCGTGCAGCCGACGGTCACGATCACCACGCCGACCAGCAACGCGACCTTGTCGGTCGGGACAGCCACGATGGCGCTGGGCGGCACGGCCGCGGACAACGTGGGCGTCACTCAGGTGTCCTGGGTGAACAGCCGCGGCGGCAGCGGCACGGCCACGGGCACCACCGCCTGGTCCGTTGCGAGCATTACGTTGCTGTCGGGCTCGAACGTGCTGACGGTGACCGCGAGAGACGCGGCCGGCAATACCCGTACGGACACGCTGACCGTGACCTACACCCCGGACACCACGCAGCCGTCAGTCACCATCACGTCGCCGACGTCGAACCCGACCCGGTCGCAGATCGGTTCCACGATCACGCTCGGTGGATCGGCGTCCGATAACGTCGCCGTGACGCAGGTGAGCTGGACAAACAATCGCGGCGGCAGCGGCAATGCCAGCGGCACGACCTCCTGGTCGACGGGCACCATCACGTTGCAAACCGGTTCGAACATCCTGACGGTCACGGCGCGAGATGCGGCCGGGAACACGCGTACCGATACGCTGACGGTCACGCGCATCCTCTAGCGCGCAGGACTTCCGGAAGATGGAAATGGGGCAGCCTCGGCTGCCCCGTTTTTTTTGCTGCTATTTGTTCAGGGTGCGGTGCCGCGCGCGGCCGCCGGCGAGTACGCGTTGCGCAGAAATAACTTCGGGGCGCTGCGGGCATCGACGGCCACTTCCCAGACGTCGGTGCTCGGACTCGAGCCATCGTCGGCGCTCGGCACCGAGTACAGGACGTGGCGGTTGTCCAGCCATTCGAGTTGATCGTCGATGCTGCGTTTCTCCGACAGCGCGGTTTCGCGCCCGGTCGCGAGCTCGAGCACGTGCAGCTGCCACTGCACGCGATTGCCATCCATGAGGCGCTTCTTGTACACGACGCGGCGCGCGTCGGGTGACAGGGAAGGGCACTCGACGTTTTCATGGATGACGACGGCGCTGCCCGCCGCGATGTCGCCGCGCACCAGGTAGTGCTTGCCACCGGTCGACAGCGTCGCGAAGAAATTCCTGGCATCGGGCGTGAACGTGACGCCCCAGAAATTGAAATCCGGGTTGTCGATCACCACGCCGTCGTGGGTGACCTTGAAAGCCTCGAGGTCCGCCAGCACCGAGCCACTCGCGAAATCGATCAGCAAAGTCTGCGTGGAGAAATCGAGCGTGGAATAGCCATGTCCGGAAACGAATACCGTGAGCCCGGCGAGCCGGCCGTCGACCGACACGCGGGTGCGGCTCGGTATTCCCTTGAGCGCGAACGTGGCGCGCTGCTCGAAGCTTTTGGCGTCGAACAGGGTCGCCGCGTAGGTGGTGAAGACACCGCGATCCGCGCTCAGGCAGATGCCATGTCCGCCGGAGACGTGCACGACCTCGCAGCGCAGGGAATCCACGAAATGCACGTCCGCGCGTTTCGCCGTGTCGACCCAGGCGACGCTGCCGTAATGCCCGTCGACGCCGTTGTGGCGGAAGAACACGCGTTGTCCTGGCGCTGCGGCGGCAGGGGCGGGCGATGCTGCGGCAGGGGCGAGCGATGCCGCGGGCGGGACGGGTTCCACAGCCGACGGCGCGCCCACGGCGCCCGGCAGTGCCGTATCGGCCGGCACAGCGGGCACGATCGCGGCCGGCGCGGTGGACCCGGCCGGCGCCGGTTGTCCGGTTGCGGCGGATGGAACCGCCGCCGCACCGCGCATGCGACTGCCGGCATGGAATAGATAGGCCGCGAGTCCCGATGTGGCGACGACACACACGATGGCGAAAATGACGACGGGCTTACGATTCATGATCGGTTGCTCTCAAGAGCGCCAGCGAAACCGCGAGCGCCGCTCCCAGGACGAGTACGAAGGCGATGACGGCGCCACGGACGCCGATCCACTGCCACAAGGCGCCGAACGCCACCGAAGACAGTAGTTTGGTCAGGCCGATCGCCGTGCCGACGATGGCGAGGCCGCTGGTGCGATGCGCGGGTGGAATCACGACACTGGCCAGCGCCATGAGGATGCCCTCGGTCGCGGCGTAATACAGGCCAAACAGCACGAGGCAGCCGATCAACTGCCCGGTGCTCACGCGATCGGCGACCAGCAACAGGACGTACAGCACGACGAGAACTGCATAGCCGCCGAGAAACACCCGGCTGCGGCTGGTCCGATCCGCCAGCCTCCCGGCCGGAATCGACAGCAGCATGTAGGCGGCCGCGGTGATCACATAGAACAACGGAAAGAATCCGGCCGGCGTGGCGCTCTTCTGTTGCAGCAGCAGGTAGAGAAAACCGTCGCTGATGGTGGTGCCGGCCAGCAGCGCGCCGCAGGCGGTCAGGGCCAAAAAGCGGCGCGATTTCCACGGCGACCAGGCGGGACGGGGCGATTCGGCGGCGGTGGCCGTGGCGACCGCGATTGCGGCCTTCGGCACGAACAGCCACAGGACCGCCACGCCGATGACTGCGAAGAAGAAGCTGGTCACCCAGACGGCGTCGTACGCGCCGGGCAGCAACGCCAGCAGTGCGAACGCTGCGATCGGTCCTAACAAGGAACCGAACGCGTCCATCGCGCGGTGCACCGAAAAGGCCATGGCCAACGCCGACGATTGTGTATTCAACGAGATGAGAGCGTCGCGCGGCGCGGCGCGGATTCCCTTGCCGGCGCGATCGAGCCCCACGACCAGCAGGATCCATCCCCAGGTTGCGGCGACACTGAGCAGCAGCAGCTTGCACAGGCCGGACAGCGCGTATCCCGCGACGGCCACTTCCTTCTGCCGCGAATTTCGATCGGCCAGGTAACCCGCCAGCAGGCTGAGCAGCGCGATGGCGAACCCGTTGTACAAGCCATCGATGACGCCGAATTGCATCGGGCTCATGTGAAGGTGCAGGACGAGCCAGGCGGGCAGCAGGCTGTTGACCATCTCGGACGAGATATCGGTGAACAGGCTGGTGAACCCCAGGCTCAATACGACGGGGCTTACCCGCAGCGGTGCTGCTCGCGGTCTGCCCGTCGATCCGGACAGCTTGAGTCGTTCAATCCACTCGATCCGGTACATGGGTCAGGAGCCGCCGCAGTTGGCGAATAGTGCGTCGCCGGGAGAGGCGGTGCCGTGCGCGGATCGGCATCCCCGTGTGCGGCTGCTGAGACGTCCCCGGTCAGGCGCGCGGGGAGGCGCTGTCGGTGCCATTTACAGGAAGTGGTGTATCAATGGAGGCATCAGGCTTAAGCTACTGAAAAAGCAGGCATAAATAAAGTTGGTATGAACAGTGCTTTATCCGATTGAATCCAAAGAATAGAGACTGTTCGACTCATGACTTCAAAGGCGACTTTTTCCATGCCAGGGACTGAACTGCGTCGGGCAGACGAGACCGCGGAGGCCAACGCATCGCGAGCCACGGCGCGCGGTCCCCAGGCCGTGTCCGAATCGAAGACGGTCGTCAGCAACGCCTTCACCATCGACGTCGAAGACTATTACCACGTGTCCGCGCTCGCGTCGGCGATTCCGCGCGACACCTGGAACGAGCGCGAATCGCGCGTATCGGCGAGCACCGATCGGCTGCTGGCGATGCTGGACGAAAAGCGCATCAAGGGCACGTTCTTCGTGCTTGGCTGGGTGGCCGACCGGGTGCCGCAGCTCGCCAAGCGCATCGCCTCGCTTGGGCATGAAGTTGCCTGCCACGGTTACTCGCACGAACTGATCTACAAGCAGACGCCGAGAGTTTTCGCCGAAGAAACGCGCCGCTCGAAGGCCTTGCTCGAGGACTTGATCGGAATGCCGGTCATCGGCTACCGCGCCGCCAGTTTCTCGATCACGCCGCGTTCGCAATGGGCCCTCGACACGTTGATCGAACAGGGCTTCCTGTACGACTCATCGATCTTCCCGGTGCGCCATGACCGCTACGGCATGCCAGGCGCCGCGCGCGCGCCAGGCTACGTGCATGCGCCCTCCGGTGGCCGCATCGCGGAGTTCCCGATGTCGACCGCCGCCTTTGGCCCATTCCACATTCCGGTGTCCGGCGGTGGCTACTTCCGTTTGCTGCCCTACTGGTTCACGCGCGCGGGTCTGCGCAGCATCAACGAGCAGGAAGGCCTGCCGTTCACGTTCTACCTGCATCCGTGGGAAATCGATTCCGAACAGCCGCGCGTGAAGACCGGCTTCGTGTCGCGCTTCCGGCACTACACGAACCTGGCCAAGTGCGAAGGCCGCCTGCGCCAGCTATTGGTCGACTTTCGCTTCACCACGATGCGCAATGTATTAAGGGCGCGAGGGTTATTGTCTTCTTGAGCAGGAAGAGCTGTCGGTGGGCTTGACACCCCGGCAGTTCCGCCTAACCACTCGATGAGCTAAGTGATTGATAAGAAAGATGAAGTTGAGCGTGGCACATGGAGTGCATCTCTGTAAGCCGACTAACAGGAAATCTCCTCCAAGGGATATAGCAATGAGCCTAAGCAAGATGAAATTGATCGCTGCCACCACGATCCTCCTGGGTACGGTTTCGACCGCCCAAGCGGGCTTCGTGACGGTCGATACCAACGCTCCGACTCAGAACACGATCAACATCGTCAACGAGAACTACTTCAAGCCGCTGCTCGCGGGCGTCGGCGTCTCGCAGTACACGCTGGGCTCTTCGCTCGGGACGGACGGGGCCGGCTCAGTCGCGTTCTACTACTACGGCAAAGAAGCCGGTTACCAGAACATCTTCACGGCGGGCGGGTTGAGCTACGACTCGGGCTTCACGCCGAACACGCAGGATTATTTCAGCGCGCCGAAGTCGATCGGTTCGATCGACGTCAGCGGCGGTGTGTTCGACTTCCGCTTCTGCGCGTACAGCGCGCCCGGCGTTTCGCAGGGTTGTGTCAAGAATGAGAAGAACGATCTGCTCAACCTCGGTTTCCTGCAGTCGATCGCGTTCAGCGTGCGGGGCAACGTTGCCTGGCTGTTCTGGGACGATTCGGGCGCGGGTCCCGACGACAACCATGACGACATGCTGATCAAGGCCGTGTTCACGCCCAGTGCGGTGCCGGAACCCGCCACGCTCGGTCTGCTCGGCCTGGGCCTGCTGGGTACGTGGTTCGGCTCGAAGCGCGGCCAGCGCAAGGCCTGATTCCTTCGCCTTTGCGAATCGGTCTTACGCCGGTTCGAGTGAACGAGCCCCGCTACGCGGGGCTCGTTCGTTTTGGGGCTCCCCGGCGCAGCTTCACGGCGAGGCTCAGCGCCCCTTGAAGTCTTCGGGCGTCAGCTGGTGCCGCGAGAGTAGTTTGTAGAAGTCGGTGCGGTTGCGCTTGGCGAGGCGCGCCGCCTGGCTCACGTTGCCGCCAGTGATCTGCAATATCTGCGACAGATAGCTGCGCGTGAACTCATCACGCGCTTCGTCGAACGAGGGCAGCTTGCTCTGCGTGCCGCCGAGCGACTGCTGCACCAGTTCCACCGGAATGATCGGCGTCTGGGACAGGGCGACGTTCTGCCGCACGACGTTCGCCAGCTGGCGGATATTGCCCGGCCAGTCGGCCGTCGCCAGCAACTCCACCGCCTCGGGCGCGTAGATCTTGCGCACGCCGCTTTCGTTGCTGATCTGCGCGAGGAAGTGCGAGACGAGCAGCGGAATGTCTTCACGGCGCCGGTTGAGCGGCGGCATCTCGATGTGCACCACGTTCAGCCGGTAGTAGAGGTCCTCGCGGAACTGGCCGCTCATCATCAATTGCTGAAGGTCGCGATGGGTGGCCGAGATCACGCGCACGTTGACCGGAATCGCATCGGTCGCGCCGATCGGGCGGATGTTGTTCTCCTGCAGGACGCGCAACAGTTTCACCTGCAGGCGCATCGGCATGTCGCCGATCTCGTCGAGCAGCAGCGTGCCGCCGTCGGCCGCCTGGAAGAGGCCGGCGTGATCGCGCACGGCTCCGGTGAACGAACCCTTGATGTGACCGAACAGCTCCGATTCGAGCAGGTTCTCGGCCATGGCCGAGCAGTTGATCGCGACGAAGGGCTTGGCGCGCCGCGGGCTGGCGTTGTGGATCGCGCGCGCGAGCAATTCCTTGCCCGTGCCGGACTCGCCGGTGATGAGCACGCGCGCATCGGTACCCGCCACCATGTGCGCCTGCGAGAGTTTCTCCTCGACCAGCGAGCTGCGCGTGATGATCTCCGCGCGCCAGTCTTCATCGTTGTCGGCGAAACCGGAGATGCGCAGTGCCTTCTGGACCTGGTCCAACAACTCTTGTTTGTCGACCGGCTTCGTGAGGAAGCCGAAGGCGCCGAGCTGGGTGGCGTGCACGGCGTCGGGGATGGTGCCATGGGCCGTCAGGATGATGACCTTGAGCCCCGGATAGCGCGATTGCAGTTCCTTCAGGAGGCCGATGCCGTCCATCTGGTCCATGCGCAGGTCGGTGATGACCAGTTCCGGCCGGAAACGGCTGGTCGCCGCCAGCGCGAGTGCGGCGCTTTCCACCGCTTCGACCTCGTAGTTCTCCGCGCGCAGGCGGATGGTGAGCAGGCGCAGCAGGCCCGGATCGTCGTCGACGACCAGGATGCGCGCTTTGCGTTTGGTGGAATGTGGAGTGGCTAGTTGCATGGCGGCTTGCATCAGAAACCTCTACGGTTTCCGTCCCTCTGGCTGAGTCGCGCGCCCATTGTTAGACGAGCGTTCGATGTTTGCGATGGCGTCCAGTTTTGCCTGGGCGTCCGCAAGCGCCTTCTTGAGACGGTTGTTTTCCTCGCTCTCGGTAGTCAGGCGACGCGTCAATTGCGCGATGCGGTCATTCGCGGTTCTTTCGGCTCCCGTCTGCAGGCGCCGCACATCCGCTTGTAAGGATTGCTGGCGCTCGACCTGCTGCAGCTGCAGGAACGCGAGAGCGCGCTCCACAGGGAGCAGAGTTTCAGGGCTTGCTAGGACTTCATGCAAAAGTCGCTGTGCGACGACAGGATCGAATCCCGCGTGCCCGGGCGTCGACAGCACCATCGCGTATCGCAGCACCCTGCTAGGTGTGGGCGCGGCGCTGTAATCGTTGTTGGCGGTTGCCAGGATCTCGGCCTGTTCGGCCGGCGTGCCACGCGCGAGCCGCAGGCAGGTGTCCAGATAAGACGCGATTACCGTAGTTTCGGTGGAATTGCGGTCGATCGAGGGCAGTTCCTTTGGCGGCCGGTTGACCGGCAGCACGCCGGCGCAGCCGAGCAGCAGCGCGGCCGCATTCGCGACCAGGACAATAGTGAGCCTAGGCCGCATGCGCCTGCGACCGGACGGGATTGGTGACCGACAAGACGGGCATGCGGATGCGGAAATGCGCCCCGGGATACTGGCCGTCGACGATCTCGATGGTGCCGCCATGCGCATTCACGAACTCGAGCACCACCGAAAGACCGATGCCGGTGCCCTTGACCTGCACGCCGGCGGGCGGCCGGCCGGTATAGAAAGCTTCGAACACGCGCGCGCGTTCTTCGGACGGTATGCCGGCGCCGGCGTCGGCGACATCGATCACGAGCTGGGTGTCCTGTTTGGCGGCATGTAGATAGACAGTGCCGCCCTTGGGCGAATATTTGATGGCATTGGACAGCAGGTTCTCGATGATGAGGCGAACTTTGCCGCGGTCGGCCCGCAGCACCAGGTCGTCCACCTTCACCTCGAGACGGACGCGTTGTGAGACTACCGTGAGTTGCTGGCTTTCGAGTACCTGTTTGACGAGGGGCCGCAGCCGGAACTCGGAAAGGTCGAGACCGACGCTTTCCTTCTGCCAGGCGCTGAATGACAGCAGGTTTTCGATGAGCCGATGCAGTTTGATGCCGTTGTCACGCAGGATGGCGACGACTTCACGTTGCGAGTTGTCCAGGGGTCCGACCGCGCCATCCATGAGCAGTTCCGCGCCTTCGCGGATGTTGGCGAGCGGAGTCTTGAGCTCGTGCGACATGTGGCGCAGAAAGCGGTTGCGTTCCTGCGCCAGATCGAGCAGGCGCAGTCGCAGCCACTCGAGCTGCGCGCCAAGGCGCTCCAGGTCGCGCGGTCCCGAGACCTCGATCGAATGCGAGAACGTACCGCGGCCGAGCTCGCTGATCGCGCGGTCGATCGCGCGCAGCGGCCGGCCGATCGACACCGTCAACGCGAGGATCGCGACCAGCGTCAGCGGCGCGAGCAGCACCGATTCCCAGAACAGGCGGCGCTGCGTGGTCGCGGTCTGTTGCTTCAGTTCGTCGAGCCGAGCGTCGATCTGGCTGTAGCCGCTTTTGACGATGACGTTGGCCAGGTCGTTGAGCCGATCGAAGCGCGCGAGGATGGTCGTGAAAGCCGCGCTGCCGGCCGGTGTCGAACTTACCGCCTGGGAGATTTCGTTGTGCAACGCCTGGAAGTCCTCGAGGCTGCGCCGCGTGGGTTCGACGTTGAGCAGCCGCGCCAGCTGGGTGCGCGTCATCGCGAGCTGTTGATCGTTGGTGCGATAGGCGTCGAGCATCTTCACGTCGCCGAGCACCTGGTAGAGCTGCACGTTGCGCCGCAGGGAATTGATGTCGGCGTACAGGGTCTGTGACAGGCGCGCCGATTGCACGCCTTCCTGCACGAGCTCTTCGCTGGTTTTGGCGAGCTTGCTGATCTGCATGGCCCCGTCGATGACGGCCACCAGCAATGGGACCGCGATCAATGCGAGGCCCCCCAACATGAGGCTGGTCAGCGATTTTGGACGTGCCCAACGCATGGCAGCGCGCGTCTAGCTACCAGGGTTCCCGCTGCAGACGCTTTTCCCAATCGAGCGAGGTTCGCACGATCACGTCGATGTCGTCGAGCTGCGGTTTCCAGCCGAGCACGTTGCGAACCTTGTCCGCCTTGGCGACCAGTGCCGGCGGATCGCCGGCGCGCCGCGCTTCTTCGCGGATGTCGAGCTTGAGGCCGGCAATCCTCTCGACGCTCGACAGCACCTCGCGCACGCTGTAGCCGTGGCCATAACCGCAGTTCGCGGTGAGCGATGCGCCGCCGGCGCGCAGGTAGTCGAGCGCCTTCAGGTGCGCGGTGGCGAGGTCTTCGACGTGAATGTAATCGCGCACGCCGGTGCCGTCGGGAGTGGGAAAGTCGGTGCCGAAGATCGACAGGTGAGGGCGTTTGCCAACCGCGGCTTCGACCGCAGCCTTCACCAGCAGCGTGGCCTTGCGCGTCGATTGACCGATGCGCCCCTGCGTGTCGGAACCGGCCACGTTGAAGTAGCGCAGCACCACCGAGCGCATCGGGGTCACCGCGCACAGGTCGCGCAGCATCCATTCAGTCATCAGTTTCGAGGTGCCGTACGGATTGATCGGCGCGGTCGGTGTTTCTTCGGAAGCGATGCCGGATTCGGGAATGCCATATACCGCGGCGGTCGACGAAAACACGAAATGCTTGACGCCCGCGGCGCTGGCCGCCTCCAGCAGCGAACGAGTCGCGGCGGTGTTGTTGCAGTAATACTTGAGCGGATCCGAAACGGATTCCGGCACGATGGTGTGCGCGGCGAAGTGGATGATAGTGTCGACGTCGTGTTCTGCGAGCACTTGGTCGACGACCTTGCGGCTGCCGACGTTTCCGACCGTGAGCGGCACGTCGCGCACGGCCTGGCGAAAGCCGGTGGATAGATCGTCGAGCACCACGACGCGCTCGCCGCGCGCCACGAGTTGCAGGACGGTATGGCTGCCGATGTAGCCGGCGCCACCGGTGACGAGGACACTTGAAGCAGGACTCATGCGAAATCTATTCCACAAGTTTCAGGCACAGGGTATTAGGCCGCGGGATTTTACATTAATGTGCCGGCGTGGCTGTGACGCATTCTGCACCCGCGCCGTTCGATTCCCTGCATCCCGGTGCGGTATTCGACGCGGCTGAGAGCATCGGCCTGGTTCCGTCCGGCCGGCTGTTTGCGCTCAACAGCTATGAAAACCGCGTCTATCAACTGGGTGACGAAGACGGTGCACTGTGGGTGCTGAAGTTTTATCGGCCGGCGCGCTGGAGCGACGCGCAGATCGACGAGGAGCACGCGTTCACCTTCGAGCTGGCCGCGGCGGAGCTGCCCGTGGCCGCGCCGATCACACGCGACGGCGCGAGTTTGTTTGAGCATGAAAGCCTGCGCTTCGCAGCGTTTCCATACCTCGCCGGGCGCGCCCCCGAGCTCGGCGATAGCGCCACGCTCACCTTGCTCGGTCGCACGCTGGCGCGCATTCACGCGATCGGCGGCCGCGACCGTTTCGACCACCGCGTGTCGCTCGACCTGAACCGGATGGGAGTGCACGCACGCGAACTGGTTACCGACAGCGGCTTCGTACCCGAGGCGCTCGGGGAGCAGTACGCGCGCGTGAGCAGCCAGGTCATCGGACGAGTCCGACAGAGCTTCGAGAATTTCGGGCCGCTACCGCGCCTGCGCATCCATGGCGACTGCCATGCCGGCAACATCCTGTGGCGCGAGAACGGTCCGCTGTTCGTGGATCTCGACGACTGCATGTCGGGCCCGCGCATCCAGGATTTGTGGATGTTTCTCTCCGGCGATCCGGCCAGTCAGCAGGAATCGTGGGCGGCGATCATGGAAGGTTATGAGGTGTTTGGTGAGTTCGATTACGCCGAACTCACGCTGGTCGAACCCCTGCGCAGCCTGCGCATCCTGCATCACGCATCGTGGATCGCGAGCCGCTGGCACGACCCGGCGTTTCCGCGCGCATTTCCCTGGTTCGGCGACGCGCGGTTCTGGGAACGGCACATCGCGGACCTGTTCGAGCAGCTTTCGGCAATGGACGATCCACCCATCCTCGCCCGGTAGTGTGAGCGGATGGGCTGTCGCGAGTAGTTCGCCTGTTAGTATTGGCAGCGGAGGGTTTAAGGATGATCACGACCGGCGCTCGGGAGTTTCTACTCGCGGTGATTGTCTGCGGCGGCGTGTTGGCCGCGTGCGATGGCTCGCCTGAGCAGACCGACACGCAGGTTTCGCCTACCCCGCAGAGCGGCGCCCCCAAGTCGGCCGGGCTCGCGCCTGACATGGTGGCTGCGGTTTCGGGCGGCAATACCGCCACCGTGCTCGGCGTGCACTTCGCGCTGCGGGCCGCGCCCACGGTCAACCAGGCACTCCCGATCGACATCGTCATCGTTCCGCACCGTGATTTCACGTCGCTGCAAGCGCATTTCGAGACACGCGACGGGCTCACCCTGACCGCGGGCAGCGTCCTGGCCCCGCAAGGTGACGCGCCGGCCGAAAAGCGGCTGACTCATCAGCTGGTGCTGCTGGCGGCCCGGGAGGGCGTTTTCATGGTGACTGTGATCGTCGAGACCGAAGGCGCGGACGGTACCGTAACCCGCATCTTCTCGATCCCGGTGATCGTCGCCCCGAGCGCCGCCGCGGGCGCTGGGCCCGCCAGTGCGCCGCCGGCGGCTTCTGACGGAATCGTTGATGAGGCTGCGCCCGCCGCGAGATAGCGCACCTCCAAAACCGGGAGCCGCTTCACGCGGCTGCACAAGCCCCGGACATATCATGCAATTTGGTCTTCGCGTGCATTGTTATGTCAAAACCGGCCGAGGATTCCCCTACGCAAGAGGGCTCTGAGCCCCCCGCGTCAAGCACGGGCGGGGCCCTGGGCATTGCGGATCTGTCGATGCGGCGCCTGCATCCCCTGTTGCAGACACAGCTGCGGGAACTGCGCGCCCGCGTGACCGGCTCGCGGGTCAGCGCGCACGAATTGCTCGAGATGCTGAGTCGCTACTACGACACCGTCGACGACGAGCGGCGCGCGATGGTGCGTTCGATGCAGCTCATGTCCGATGAAGCACGCTCGCTCGGGGTCGAGATCGCGGAGCAGGGCGCAGCGCAGCTGCAGGTGATCCTCGATCACATCAAGGACGTGGTCATCACGGCCGACGCGTCCGGCATCATCGACCGCGCCAATCCGATGGCCGAACGCGTGTTCGGCTACCCACCGGCCGAGTTGTTAGGCGTCGGCGTTGACATGCTGGTGCCGGACATCGCGGTCGACGGATCGGTGCCGGCCGGGCTCGAAAAGCTCGCCGGTTCGAGCGATACGTTTCGCGGCGGGCGCGGCAGCGCCGAAGTCATGGCACGTCGCAATGACGGCCGGCTGTTTCCCGCGGAGATCGCCGTCAGCCGCGCGCGCAACGGTCGCGGCGAAGTCTTCGTCATCTGCCTGCGCGACATATCCGAGCGTCATACCGCGCAGGAGGCGCTGCGCGACAGCGAGTCGCGTTACCGTTCGCTGGTCGACAACGCGCCCGAGGCGATCGCGGTGATCGACGCCGAGACGTGGCGCTTCGTCGAAGCCAACGAACCGGCGCTGCGGCTGTTCAAGATGACGCGCGAACAATTGCTGAAATGCAATATCGGCGCGGTCAGCGCGGAGGTTCAGCCGGACGGGCAACCGTCGAATTCGCCGCACCGGCAGCATCTGAAGCTGGCCGTGGCGGGCGAATCGCAGGTGTTCGAGTGGGTGCATCGCGATTCCACCGGGCGCGACATTCCCTGCGACGTGCGGCTGGTGCGATTGGCCGGCGGGGCGGCGACGCTGGTGCGCGCCAGCATCACCGACATTTCCGAGCGCAAGCGCGCCGAAATCATCATGGAGAACGAGCGCGCGTTCTTCGCCTTGTTAGCCTCGAACGCGGGGCTGCCCGCGGTGCTGGACGTCATCTCCGCACTGGTGCAGGCCGTGTATCCGCGTTGCCGCTGCACGATCTCCGTGCTCGCGCCCGACGGCAGCTGTTTCGCCTTGACGATAGCGCGGCAATTGCCGCCGATGCTCGCGGCCGTGCTCGAACGCACGCCGATCGAGCCGCGGCGCGGTTCCTGCGCCGCAGCGGTCTATTCGGCCTGCGACGTGTTCGTGTCCGACGTGGCCAACGATCCGCACTGGGGCGATCGCCGCCAGGTCGTGCTCGATTCCGGATTCCGCGCCGTCTGGTCGATGCCCATCAAGGGCGCCAGCGGCAAGTTGTTGGGTTCGGTCGCGATCTACCGGCCGGAGGCCGGCCTGCCGGATGCGCGCGAACAGGTACTGCAGTCGCTTGCCGCGCGCCTCGCGGCGCTCGCCATCGAACGCAATCTCGCCGAGGACGCGCTGCGCAACAGCGAGGCCAAGTTCCGTGGCCTGTTCGAGGGCGTCATCGAGGGCGTCTATCAGAGCACGCGCGATGGGCGGCTGGTCTCGGTCAACAGCGCCTTCGTGAAGATGCTCGGCTACAGCTCCGCCGAGGAGATGTACGCGTTGCCGAGCTCCGTGATGCTGTACTGGAGCGCGACCGATCGCGCCGACTTCGTGCGGCGCGTCGACGCCGACGGAGAGGTGCGCTCGATGGAAGTCGTGCTGCGCCGGCGCGACGGCACGCAAGTCGTCGCACTCGAGAATTCACGCGGCGTACGCGATGGCGGTGGCCGCATCGTCGGCTACGAGGGCACGGTTTCCGACATCACCGAACGCAAGCGCGTCGAACAGGCGATCTACGCGGAAAAGGATCGCGCGCACGTGACGCTGCAATCCATCGGCGACGCCGTGATCACGACGGATGCCGGTGCGCACATCGACTATCTGAACCCGGTGGCCGAGCGGCTCACCGGCTGGTCGGTCGAAGAAGCCCGCGGCCGCCCGATCGGCGAGGTGTTGCAACTCATCGACGAATCCACGCGCAAACCGGTCGCCTATGCGCTCGATCGCGTGCTGACCAATGGCGAGACCGCGGTGCCCTCCGACCTCAACGTGCTGGTCAATCGTCGCGGCGAAGAACTCGCGATCCAAGAGACCGCTTCGCCCATTCGCAACCGCGAAGGGGTCGCGATCGGCGCCGTGATCGTATTCGGCGACGTGACCAAGGAACGGCGCCTGAAGCGCGCGCTCTCCTATCAAGCCAGCCACGACGCGCTGACCGGACTCATCAACCGCCGCGAGTTCGACACGCGGCTCGAGACCGCGGTGACTTCCGCGCAGCGCGGCGATGGCGAGTACGTGCTGCTGTACGTCGATCTCGACCAGTTCAAGGTGGTGAACGACACCTGTGGACACAGTGCCGGCGACCGGCTGCTGCGCGACATCACCAGCCTGCTGCAGACCCGCGTACGCGCCTCGGACACGATTGCGCGCCTGGGCGGCGATGAATTCGGCCTGCTGCTCGAGCGCTGCTCGCTCGAACAGGCCGAGCGCGTGGCCGACAGCATCCGCCAGGCCATTCATGGCTATCGTTTTCTATGGGGCGCCAACAGCCTGTCCGTCGGCGCCAGCATCGGCGTCGTGCGCATCGCCAAGGAGACCACCAGCGCCGCCGCGGTGCTCTCGGCCGCCGACATCGCCTGTTACGCGGCCAAGGACGGCGGCCGCAATCGCGTGCAGATCTACGAGCGTGACCACGGCACCAATCGCCACCGCGAAATGCAGTGGGTGGGGCGCATTGCGCGCGCCGTCGAGGAAGCGCGCCTGGAGCTGTATGCCCAGCGCATCGTCGGCATCAGCCCAGCCGCCAGCGACACGCCGTTCTTCGAATTGATAGTCCGCCTGCGCGACGAAGACGGCACGCTGGTCCCGCCGAACGAGTTCATCCCGGCCGCCGAACGCTACAACGTCATGGTCATGGTGGATCGCTGGGTCGTGAACCGCGCGGTCGAGCTGCTGGAACGTTGCGCGCGGCAGGGCCGGCGTATGCCCCTGGTCGCCGTGAACCTGTCCGGCACTTCCATCAATGACGAGGATTTCCTCGAATTCGTGATGGCTCGCCTGGGGAATGAACAGGTGGCGCGGGCGCTGTGTTTCGAGATCACCGAGACCGCCGCGGTCGCCAGCCTCTCCAAAGCCACGTTTTTCATGCACGAGCTCAAGGCGCGCGGCTGCCGGTTCTCGCTGGACGACTTTGGCAGCGGCCTGTCCTCATTCTTGTACCTGAAAACACTGCCGGTGGACTTCCTCAAGATCGATGGCCATTTCGCGGCCCACGTGGCCAGCGACCCGGTCGATCGCAGCATGGTCGATGCCATCGCCAAGATCGGGCGTGCCATGCAGGTGGCCACGATCGCCGAAAAGGTCGAGAGCGCCGAGGTGCTCGAAGTGCTCAAGGAGATCGGCGTCGACTACATCCAGGGCTTTCATCTGGCCGAGCCCTGCGCGATCGAGGAAGTATTCGGCTGCGGTTAGGTGACTGCCGCAACACTTCTGGGGCTAGAATCCGGGCATGCCGACGCCTAAGAACGTTGAGCCCCCGTTTTCACTGGGCATCGAAGAAGAATATCTGCTCGTGGATCTCGCCACGCGCGACCTCGTTTCCGATCCCCCCGCCGAGCTCCTGCAACGCTGCATCGCCGAGACCGACGGGCGCGTGAGCCCGGAGTTCCTGCGCTCACAACTCGAAGTGAAGACTTCTGTTTGCGCCTCGGTGACTTCGATGCGACGGGAACTCGCACTCCTGCGGCGCAAGGTTTGCGAGGTCGCCGCCGAATACGGCATCGCGCCGATTGCCGCGTCCACCCATCCGTTCGCACGTCCGACGAATCGGCCACCGCACACCGACCACGAGCGTTACGCCGACATCGCGCGCGAAGTGCAGGGCGGCGCGCGGCGCATGATCATCTGCGGCATGCACGTCCACGTCGGGCTCGACGACGACGAACTGCGCATGGACGTGATGAACCAGCTCACCTATTTCATTCCGCATCTGCTCGCGTTGTCGTGTTCGTCGCCGTTCTGGGAAGGCGATGACATGGGAATGCAGTCGTTCCGGCTCATGCTGCTGTCGTCGCTGCCGCGCACCGGCCTGCCCGAGTGCTTCGAGAGTTATGGAGAATACCGCCGCCATCTCGACGCCCTGGTCGGCAACGGGCTCATCGAGGACTCGACCAAGATCTGGTGGGACATCCGTCCGAGCGCGCGGTATCCCACCATCGAGACGCGGGTATTCGACTGCTGCACGCATCTCGACGACGCGGTATGCCTGGCAGCGCTCAATCTGTCGCTGGTGCGCATGTTGTACCGGCTGCGCCGCGACAACAAAACGTGGCGCCGGTACCCGCGCATGCTGATCGCAGAGAATCGCTGGCGCGCCATGCGCTTCGGATCGGATGCCAGCCTGCTGGACCTCGCGCGCGGCGAGCTCGTGCCGTTCGCGGAACTGATCGAAGAGTTGTTAGGTGTGGTGCGCGAGGACGCCCAGGCGCTCGATTGCCTGGCGGAGACCGAGCACGCGCGCCTGATCCTCAAGCGCGGCACCAGCGCGCACCAGCAGATGGACGTCTATCAGACCGCGCGTTCGCAGGGCGCGACGGACGGCGAGGCGTTGTCGGCGGTCGTCGGGTGGCTAGCCACCACCACGAGCGCGCCACCGGCGCTGCTCAAGTTTCCCGCCGCGCAGTCACAGCGCGCGTAGATCGTGGTCCGCACGATCTGGGTTGTTGTCGCGTTCGTTTGCGGCATCGCGTTGGGCTTGGTTTGCGCCCGCGTCCTCGGTGACGGCCGACCGACAGCGCCGGTTTCCTCGCACGAATCCACCAGCGCCACATCTCCCGCGGCCGGGACGCCGGCCGATGCGTCCGTGGCACCCGGTAAATCGGGCGTCGCGCCCCGCGCTGCCGCGGTCAAACCTGCGGACGTTGACGCTGCGCCTGCGGCGACCACCGGGTCGCGAGCAAGCGCCCCGGAGCCCGTAGCCGCTGACAATCTCGGGGCGAGCGGCCACATCGACGTCGGTCCGCCGGCATTTCATCAGGCGGTAGACAGGCCGTCATTGCCTGGATTCCCCAACGAGTTCGGTGACGCGCATCGAAAACTGGAAGGCGAATCGCGAGACGACTCGTGGTCCTATGGGCTCGAGGCCGAGATCCAGAACTCACTCACCGCCGATGTGAGTTCGGGAAACATCAAGGTGGAGTTTCTCGAGTGCCGCTCGACTGTCTGTGAGCTTCGGTTGTCGGCGGCCGACGCGAAGGCCGATGCGCTCAATGCCTGGAGCGCGAATTCCGGCTCGTTTCCCTGGTCGCAGCGCCTTCAGTCCGTGGGCATGAGCATGGCCATGAGCGATGGCCGCACGCATGGCCTTTGGATTTTCCGCAGGCCACCGAAATAGTCACCCGCATCCGTACGACTACTTGTGCGCGCAGACCGCGCCGCTAACTACCTGTGCGAGCGCCGCGCAGGCATTTACGGACAGGAACGGCCCGCGGGTCGTGTCGTGCCGTTCGGTCGATTGTTCCAGCAGCGCGCGCAAGCGCCTCGTGCCGAGCTTCTGGTCGCGCGCCAGCAGCAACGCGACGACACCGGTGATCTGCGCCGCCGCCAGCGAGCTGCCGGAAGCGAAATCGTAGTGGCCGTTGGGGACCAGCGTGAGGATGTCGCGCGACGGCGCGCGCAGGATATCGCTGGCGTTCGCTTGCGAACTTTCCGATTCGGTCACCGCCAGCACGCCCGGAAGTCTCGCGGGGAAGCCGAAACGCGCATCGTTGGAAACCGCGCCGACCACGATGATGCCGGCCTCGACGGCCTTGGCGATGAGCGCCTCGAGCAGCGGATCGCTCGGGCCCACCAGGCTCAAGTTTATGACCTGCGCCTTCGCAGTGAACGCGTCAGCCAGGGCCTGCGCCAGCGTGAACGAGTTGCAACGTCCGCCGCTCGATGCGGATGCCTGCCAGCACGCCTTGTACGCGAGCAGCCGCACGTCGGGCGCCACGCCCACGATGCCGATGCCGTTGTTGGCCGACGCCGCGATCAGGCCGGCGACCTGCGTGCCGTGCCGGTCGTTGCGGAACTCGACCGCGTCGTTGTCGACGTAATTGCGCGTGAGCTGCGTGCGGCCCGCGAGGTCCGGGTGCTGCGTGTCGACGCCGGTGTCGATGATGGCCACGCGGATGCCGGTGCCGCGGCTGAAAGCGTGCGCCTCGGCCACGTCGAGCGCGTTCACATTCGACTGCAGCTTCGCGTAGGGATCGTCGAACGGTGAACCCGAGGTGGCCGATTCGAATTCGTTGAGCGGCTGCGCGACCAGCACACGCGCGTCGCTCAGCAGTTTCTCGATGACCGCTTCACGCGTGGTGCCGGGCGGAATCCGGAACAACACACAGTGCATCTGCAGCTGTTCGATCGGCCACTCCGACACCAGCGTGAGCGAATGCTTGCGGGCCAGCTCGCGGATCAGCGCCGCGGCGCTCGCGCTCACGCGGTAGTTAGTGCTGGTGCCATAGCCGTGCGCGGTGCCGCCGACGGCGGCCGGCCGGCCAGTCACCGGGTTCGCGACTGCGACCACGATGAATTGCGTCGGCGCCGTGCGCACCTCCGCGGGCGTGTGCACTTCCGGGGTGGCCGCTGTCGCCGCGCCCGCCACGACGAACGCAAGCGCGCCGAGCGCCAGTGCGACGCACGCGCGCCAGGCAGGGCGCGTCAGGTCAGGGTGCCATTCAACGCGCGACAGGTTGAGCAAGGCTGACATTCGGATCCTTGGACATCACCGCCGCGACGGAATCGGCCGAGGCGCCCGAGGCCACCGCGTCCGCCGACAACTGGGCGGTAAAGTTTCCCTCGCGCCCGGGACCTGCGACGAGCTCCAGTCCCTGGTGCGTGAGCAGCGTATTGATGGTGGCGATCGACGCCTGCGGCGCGAACACCAGTCGCACCGCGGGCGCGTCGACGCGCGGATCGACGCTCGTGACGGTGGTGTAGTCGCTCCGGTTGCCGGGATCGTCGCCATACGCGCCTCGCAGGGCGAATCCGAACGCGCCGAGGCCGATGGCCTGTACGACTACCGCGGCCACGAGCCAGCGCACCGTGCGCGAGGCGCGGGTCGAGGCGGTCGCAGCGGGCATGCCGGCGGCGGGCGTCGCCGCGGACTCCGACGCTTCGATGCGCGACCAGAGTTTGTTGAAGGAACGTTGTTCGTCGGACGCTGCCGGTGCGGGCGAATCTTCGCGATACACCTGCGTGACGACCATGCGTTGTGCGGCGATTTCGGCGCGGCATTCCGCGCAGCCCTGCACGTGCGTTTCGACCCATTCCCGATCCTCGGGCGCGATGCGTCCATTGGCGAGCCAGGGCAACAGCGCCCAGGCTTCGGCATGTGTATCGGGGATACGGGGACTCATGCATTTTCTCCGGACATGCCCGCGAGTTCGGGCAGGACTTGTTTGAGAGTTTCGCGCGCGCGGAACAGCCGTGTTTTGACGGTGTTCACAGGACAATCCAAAATCGCCGCCACCTCCTCGCACGAGTGGCCGAGAGTGTAGGTGAGCTCGAGCGCCATGCGCTGCTCGACCGGCAGGCGGCTCAATCCCTGCGCCAGCCACTGGCCATCGGTCTCGGCATCGTCGGTCGAGGCGACGCTGATCGAGTCTTCATCGAAGGGCTCATCGGATACCGGGCGGATCTTCGCGCGGCGCAGCGCATTCAGCGCGCGACGGTAGGCGATGCCGATGATCCAGGTGGACAGCTGCGATGCGCCGCGAAATTCCGCGGCCTTCGTCCACACCACCCAGAAAGTGTCGTTGATGACTTCCTCGATGTCTTCGCGCCGCACCGACATGCGCGACAGCAATCGAGACAGCCGCTGGTAGTAGTTTCCGTACAGCGTACGGAACGCAGCCTGGTCCTTGGCTTTGGCGATGCGCTCGAGGAGCTCACGCTCCGATGCATCGTTGGAAGGACTTGGGCTCTTGATCCCAGAGGTTTCAACACTCTTCAATGCCACGGCAGCAACCTTGCGAGACCAACTGCTCATGAGTACCGGGGATCGAGTTTTCGGTTCCCGGCCTGCTACCGGGTCGAAGAGAAGCGCCACAGGGCCGTCAACGCGACTCTGTCACCCACCGATTTACTGTCGAAGTGGTCCTCAGCATTGCGGTCGACCCCGAGATAGGCCAGTTGTACCTCGAAGGGTGCGATGGAGGCCGTAAGGGTCGCATTCCAGTAGTTGTAGCTGTCGTGGTAGATCTCGCTGAGGCCGTAGTGGCCGACGCCGGCGGAGACCGAAAATCGCTCATTGAGAGCCTTGCGCCCCGAGACCTCGACCGCCCAGGCGTTGCCTTCCTCGTAGCCAGCCGACGACCCGACCGCCTTGGTGTTAGGCGAATAGATAGCCGCCACGAACAGCTGATTGCGGTAGCCGAGAGTGCCGGTGATCTCGCTGCGGTTGTAACTGACGCGGCGCGGGTCGTCCGGGTAGGTGTACTGCGAGAGCCGCAGGTCGGCGGAGAAGTTCTCGGACACGCTCCAGTAGCGGCCCGCCCAGAGGTCCATCTCGAAGTTGGGGCTGGGTCCCGCGTTCGGGTCGGCCGTGGCGACGAAGGCGCCGACATAGAACTCTTTTGGAAATTCGACATCGAGCGACGCCTGCGCCGCGGGCTTGCCGCGCGTCAGCGACAGGCCGCGAAACACGAAATCCGAGGTGCCGCCTACGCTTCCGGTAAAGACCCGTACGGAGTCGCCCCGGGCCACCGCGCATCCTGCACAGGCGATCAGCAGCAGGGTTCGAATCGGGCGCGTCACGTCGGGGATTCTCTCAAGGCCTTGCAGGAGCCGGCTGGAGTCTGACGAGTCGATTCGGGGCTGGCAAGCGCCCGATTGCGCACGCTTACACGCGTGCTGTGACTGCGATCCGGTCGAGAATTCTCACGCTTTGACATTATGCGGTCTTCATCTTTTAGATGGCTGCCGATACCAGATCAATGGGTTTTTCCTTAGGGAACTTTGTCGACCGCTGGGCCCGCACGGCAATCATTGCCGCCGTGGTCTACAGCTGCGTCTGCGCATTGGTGATGCTGTCCGGCCTCGGTGGCGGCACCGCCGCCGATCTCATCGGTGCGTGGGGCTCGTTCCCGCTCATCCTCACGTTCACGCTGATGTTGTGGCCGGTCATCCACGACCAGACGCTGTCGCGCGAGCGCCGGCTCGCGTTTCGCCTGATCTTCGCCGCGGAGGTGCTCGACCTGGCGGCGATTCTCGGCTGGGGATACAGCGCGCTCTCCGGGAACGCCACCTACGGCTCATGGCCCGACGTGCTCTGGCTCTTCTATTACCCGCTGACCGCAGTGGCCGCCGGGTTGCTCTACTACGATCTCGGCGGCCGGCTCAACACCACGCGTTCGATCGTCGATTTCGCGACGCTGACGATCGGCTTCGGCGCGTTGCTGTGGTTCACCGCGCTCGCGCCGTTGGCCACCATGAGTGGCGCGCAACTGGCGGAGAACTGGTCGGCGGCGAGTTACGGCATCGGCAACGGCGTTGCGCTGATCGCGGGCGCGATGATCGCAATGCAGGTCACCGACTGGCGCGCCGAGCGCGCGGTGATGTGGTGGCTGGTCGCGCTGCCCCTGACGCTGATCGCGGACCTGCTATGGGTCAATGCCGAACTCAGCAAGGCTTACCAGGTCGGCAAGCCGATGGATCTCATTTATCAGTTCTTCTATCTATGCCTGTTGATGTGCGCGCGCGCCCAGCGAACGCAACCGAGGACGATCTCGAATCCGCAAGGATTGCCGGGCGCGCTGCGGGGCTCGCTGCCCATCGTGGCCTTGATGGTCGGCGTGGTGGCCTTGCTCACCGACCGGCTGCATCTCGCCAAGTTCGAGTCTCCGCTGCTGATTTTCGTCGTGTTGTTCGCGACTGCGCTCGTGATAGTCGGGCAGGCCCTCGCGACCCGTGAAGTCGTCAACCTGCAGCGTGAAGTTGCGACCCGGCGGTTCGACGAGCGATTGACGGAACTCGTGCGACGCTCGAGCGACATGATTGCAATATGCGACAGCGATGGTGTCATCCGCTACGCAAGTCCCTCCGCCGAACAATTGTTAGGCGTGCCTGCCCGCGAGCTTGGCGGCCAGCGCCTCGACGACGTGCTGGGCCCCGAGGCCGGCCACGTGCGCGCGGTCTTCGACGAGGTGCTGCGCAACGCGAACTCGGAGCAGGTCGTGAGCTTCTCCATCCCGCAATCCGACGATGAGAAGCGGTCTTTCAAGATGGTGATCGCGAATCTGTGCCACGTGGAATCGATTCGCGGCGTCACGCTCAACATCCGCGATGTTTCGGATGCCACTCGCCTGCACGATCAGCTGCGCACGCTGGCGTTCCACGACTCGCTCACGCTGCTCGCGAATCGCGCGTTGTTTGCCGATCGCGTGCACCAGGCGATCCGCCACATCCCCGACGGCATGACGCCTGCGGTGCTGTTCATCGATCTCGACAACTTCAAGACGGTCAACGACAGCCTTGGGCACAGTGCCGGCGATCAGCTGTTGCGCAGCTTTGCGCATCGCCTGGTCCAGTGCACGCGCGCGGGCGACACCGTTGCCAGGCTCGGCGGCGATGAATTCGCGGTGCTCATCGATCACGCGCCCGACATCGAGGCGGCGCGCGCGGTCGCTAACCAGATCATCGAGTCCTGTCGCCAGCCGATCGAGATCGATGGGCGGCCGTTGCGCATTGCTGCCAGCATCGGTATTGCGTTGTCGGATCGCGTCAGCAATGTCGAGCGGCTCCTGCGCAACGCCGACGCGGCCATGTACGCGGCCAAGGGCAGCGGCAAGGGCCACGCCGAGGTGTTCCAGCCCGAAATGCTGCGCGCGGCGCGCCGCCGGATCCGCATCGAAAACGAGCTGCTCGAGGCCCTCGAGAAGAACGAATTCGAAGCGCATTACCAGCCCATCGTCGACCTGTCTTCCCGCCATCTGGTCGGCGTCGAGGCGTTGATGCGCTGGCGCCATCCGACGCGCGGCTTCGTCATGCCGATGTCGTTCATCCCGCTGGCCGAGGAGACGGGACAGATCATCCCGATGACGCAGTGGATGCTCGATCGTGCCTGCCGCGATGCCGCGCGCCTGCAGCGCGAGCTCGAACACGGTGCCGGCCTGCGCATGTCCGTCAACATGTCGAGCCGGTATCTCAACCAGGCAGACGTGGTCGCAGAGGTCCGCGCTGCGCTGGACAAACACGGCATCAAGCCCGAATGCCTGATTCTCGAGGTGACCGAGAGCCTGCTGCTCGAGAATTCCGCGCACCTGGCGGCGACCTTCAAGGCGCTCAAGCTGACGGGGGTGCGCCTGGCGCTCGACGACTTCGGCACGGGGTACTCCTCGCTGGCCTATCTACATCGCTTCCCGATCGACATCCTCAAGATCGATCGTTCTTTCGTGCAGCGCCTGGATCGCGACGTCGAAGACGCGGAGGGCGTCGACGCCGTGGCGCTGGCGCGCGCGATTCTGTCACTCGCCGACGCGCTCGGCCTCGATACCGTGGCCGAAGGGATCGAGCTCGACACGCAGCGCAACACCTTGCTGATGCTGGGTTGCAAGACGGGGCAGGGATACGCGTTCGGCAAGCCCATGCCGCTGGAAGAGATCCTCGAGGCGGCGGTCACGCGGCGGCGCGGTGTACTGGCTGGAAATCTCCCCGGCCGCATCGATTTCTCCGCCACGGGACGATTCCGCTCGATGGCCGAGTAGTCGCGCCCGACGTCGTGGCGGCGCCGGCCGCGTCCGCGAGGTGACATAACTCGCTGGACCGCTTCTCATAATGTATCGGCTGCCAATCCAGCCGCCTGAATGCCCGAAAAGATGCGACCTGCGTGGGATTTCGTCCTAAGGCTCTCGTCTACTCTCACTCTTCGCAACGGACGGAGAAGTCGGTGAAGTCGGCAGAAACGAAATCGCTAGAAGCGGGTGGCACGCCCGAACGCAGCACCGAAAGCGTTTTGCGCGCGGTGTGTCTGCGCCTTGGCTGCACCGCCGCCACCGCGGTATTCCCGCGCGAGGAATCGCGCGCCGTCTGGGGACGTTCGGAGGCGGATCTCGCGTTCGCGCGTGAACAACTTTCCCTCGCCGGCGACCAGCTCGCGCGCCGCGCCATCGAGACGCGCAAACCCGTCGCGAGCAACAAACTCAAGCATACTAGTGGCGGCCAGATCGCCTGCAAGCTGGTGGCGGTACCGCTGATCGCACGCGGCGGCCCGGCCGGCGCGCTCATCGTATTCAATCGCCCTGAAGAGCCGAGCTTCGACGAATTCACGGTGCGCCGCCTCGGCCGCTTCGCGCGGCTGCTGGCGCGCAGCGCCACGCAGGACCTCGATACGCTGACGGGCCTGCTGTCGTGGAACGGTTTCAAGACGCGCGTCGAAGCCTGGCAGCGTTCGAGCCCGCCGCAGGCGATGGTCTCGATGTTGTATGGCGACATCGACGTCCTGCACCTGATCAACGATCTGGCCGGATTCTCCGAGGGCGACAAGGTGATCGCGCGCTGCGGCGTGGCGATCCGCCGTTCGCTGGTCGGCGCCGAAAGTTTCGCGTGCCGCCTGTCGGGCGACCGCTTCACGGTTTTCCTGCCGCACATGAATCTCGCGCAGACGCGCCAGCTCGCCGAGAGCATCTGCCGCGAAGTGAGCAGCGCGATTCCGACGCAGGGTCCTAACCACCCGGTGTCGATGTCGTGGGGCGCCGTTTCCACCCAGGCCGACGACCTGCATCTCGATCACCGCATCGCCGAGGCCGAGATCGCCTGCAAGACCGCCAAGGATCGTGGCCGTGGCCGCGTCGAGTGCTACCAGGATACGGATCACAGCATGATCCGCCGCCACGACGAGATCGGACTGATCGGCAGCGTGCGCGAAGCGCTGCGGCTGCAGCGCATCGTGGTGTTCGCGCAGCCCATCACACCGCTCATCAACCACAGCCTGCCCACCACCTACGAACTGCTGGTGCGCATCATCGACGCGAAGGGCAACATCGTCGAAGCGCAGGACTTCATGTCGGCGGCGACCCGTTACCAGATCCTCCCCGAGATCGATCGCGCGGTGTGCGAGCGCGCTTTCCAGCAGTTATCGGAGAGCCAGAAGACGCACGAGCCGTTGCGCGTCTCGATCAATCTGTCCGGCCCGACGTTGTCGGATCCCGAATTCATGGAATGGCTGCTGTCGGCCATGGCGAAGTACGGCATCGACGGCACGAGTCTCGTGTTCGAGATCACGGAGGCGGCCGCGGCGGCCAACATGCTGCAGGTTCAGCAGTTCATGCGCCGGCTCACCAGCCACGGTGTGAAATTCGCGCTCGATGATTTCGGCACCGGCGTGAGCTCGCTGGCGTACCTCAAGAATCTCGACATCAACACCATCAAGCTCGACGGCTCATACGTGCGCGACATCCTGACCAATCCGCGTTCGCAGGCGCTGGTGAGCGCGATCGTGCAACTCGCCAATGCCATGGGCATCACGACGGTGGCGGAATACGTGGAATCGAATGGCGTGCGCGACCGGCTGGCCGCACTGGGCATCCAGTTTGGCCAGGGCTTCGCCCTCGGCCGTCCCGGCCCGCTCGATGACGTGCTCGCCGCGGTTGCGGAGCGCGCCCCCGAGGGACGCGAACGTCCGTTCACCGCGCCGAAGGCGTACACGACGCCGTCCGGCATCCCGATCATGTTCAAGCACGCCTAGAAAGAAATGGGGTCAGACCCCATTTGCTAGCAAATGGTGCCAGACCTGCGCCTCCTGGGTCTGCCTACACTGACCAATGATTGCTCAAGCCCTGCTTCCCGCGCGCGGCGTTCGACCCAATCGGGATCTCCGAACGGGCGCTGCCGATTGACGCTCGTGCGAATGGCGTCGAGTTCCGCGGCAGTTTGCGGCTGATTGACGTACTCCACCCAGTACGACGGGAGCTCGACCGCGGGCTGAGTGAGCGCAAGCGTCGAGTCTCGTCGCAATCGCCAGTTCAAGCTTCCCCAGCGCCAGTCCTCCGCTCGCGACACCAATCTTGCGCGCAAAGCGTTTCGCTCGACGTATCTGATCACAGTCAGAAGATAGTGATCGTTCTGCACCAGAACTGATTTGTATCGTCCTTGCCAGACATGACCCGTCGTCCCGTATTTTTCGTGATAGTGACGCGCATGCGTGGTGAATAGCCATTGCATCCATCGTGCGATGTCAGCTGCATCGGCTGGACGGACAACCAAATGCACATGATTCGGCATCAGGCAGGCCGAAAACATCGGCAGGTCCAGACGCTGCTGGGCTTTCGCCATAAGATTGATGAACGCGACGTAGTCGGACGCCTCATGAAATACGACCGACTTTCGATTCCCGCGATTGAGCACGTGATAATGCTCGCCAGCGAAAATGAAGCGGGGTGGGCGCGGCATTGGACAAAGAGTAAGTCGCGCATGGCCGGGATCAGAGTCGGCAATCTGCCGGCAACGCGTGAATTCTCGACTTGTGTGTCAGCGGATCCTGATCAGGTCTGGCCCCTTTTGCTAGCAAATGGGGCCTGACCCCATTAACCTGCGCCGCGTGATCAAACTCTCGCGGTATCAGTGGACCGTCTTCGCGGCGGCCTGGCTCGGCTGGGGCTTCGATGTCTTCGACGGCCTGCTGTTCAACTACGTCGCTCCCAACGCGATTCCCACCTTGTTAGGCGTGCCGATTGGCGGTGATGTCGCGCGCGCCGCGGTGCCCTACTGGACCGGCATCCTCAATTCCCTGTTCCTGCTCGGCTGGGCGGCGGGCGGCGTGCTGTTCGGGCCGATCTGCGATCGCTTCGGCCGCAAGCGCGTTCTCATGATCACCATGGTCCTGTACGCAGTCGGTACCGCCTCGTGCGCCTTCGTCACGGACCTGTGGCAGCTGATCGCCTGCCGGCTCATCGCGAGCCTCGGCATCGGTGGTGAGTGGGCGGCGGGCTCGGCGATGGTCGCCGAAGTCGTGCCGGAGGAATCCCGCGTCGAAGCCGGCGCGCTGCTGTACACGTCCGCGCCGTTCGGCCTGTTCCTGGCCACGTTCGTGAACTCGGAAATCGCCGGTGGCTGGTTCGCGCACGATCCGGCCTCCTCGTGGCGCTACGTGCTGATGTTTGGCCTCGCGCCTGCGGCGGTCGCCTTCATCGTGCGCATGTTCGTCAAGGAACCGGAAAAATGGCGGTCGGCCGCCGCTTCCGCACCGCCCGCACGCCTGCGCGAGATCTTCGCGCCCGAGATCCGTCCGCGCACCATCAGCGCGTTGATCGTCACCCTGATCGCACTCATCACCTGGTGGAGCTGCAACGCCTTCATTCCCGCGGTGGCCAATGCACTCGCGGATGCCGAGGCCGTGGCGCGCGGCCTGGATCCCGCGGCCACCGGGGCACTCAAACAATCCTGGATCAAGATTGCGACCAACTGCTTCAACTTCGGCGGACTGCTCGGCACCTTGCTGACGATTCCGTTCGCCAAGCGGCTGGGTCGGCGGCCGATGTACAGAATCTACTTCGCCGCCAGTGCGCTGTCGTTGCTCGCGACGTTCGGCCTCGACCTGCCGGCCGAAACCCGCCTGTATCTCTACTTCTTCATCGGCCTGTCCGTGTTCGGCACGTTCGGCAGCTTCACCTTCTATCTACCCGAGCTGTTCCCGACGCGGCTGCGCTCCACCGGCGGCGGCTTCTGCTACAACATCGGCCGCGTCGTGGCGGCCGGTGGCGTTTTCGCGGTGGGCGCGGTGTCGATGGCCGGCAAGGGCGATCCCTCGATCGTGCTGCGCGCGCTGCTCATGATCGGCTTCGTGCCGCTCATCGGGTTGTTCTTCATGAAGTGGGTGATCGAGACGCGCGGCCAGCGGATGCCGGACTGAGCCGCGCGGAATCTCTCACGGCTGGTACGAGATAAAGGACCACAAGTCCGCCGAGGTCTTGTACATGAGCACCCCGCTGCGTCCATAGCTCGGCAGCGTCGCATCGACGACTTCCAGCTTGAGATCGCCATTCACGTACGCACGAATGCGGTTGCCGATCACCAGCAGGCGCAGGTCGTACCACTGGTTGGTCGAGACCGTGACCGGCGCGGTTGCGAGCACCTGGATCGAACCGTTGATCACCCGGCGCAGCGACAGCTGGTTCGAACGCCTCAACGTCATGTACAGGTAGTTGTTGTCGTCTACGACGCGCGCGGCGATGCCGAACCACGGATCCTGCCCGCCGGTGGTGGTGCCATACGCGAGTGGCTGCATCCGCGCGCTGACGACCTGATCCGAGATCGAAGTGCGCGTGAACACGCGCTGATCGCCTTCCGTTGAAGTCTGGCGCCTGTAGGAGTGGAAGGAATCCTGTTCGTCGTCGATGGTGACCTGCTGCCAGGGGGCGCTATTGAGGGCTGGCACGCTGAAAAAGGTCTCCATGCTGTCCTGGGCCATCAGCACGCGCGTGCCGCCGGTCACGATGACGTTGTCGACCTCGAAGCGCGTGCGATAGCCCGCGAAGCCGGGATGGCCGTGGGTGAGCGTGGTGTCCTTGACCGTCAGCAGCGTCAAGCCATCGAGGAAAACCGCCTGCTGGTCACCCACTGACTCCAGCCGCAGGCGGTAGCTGCGCCCGGGCACGAACCCGCCCTCTACGCCGCGCGCGCCAAGCTCGGTGACCACGCCGGCGCGAACGCGCCGCAGGGAGACGACGTTGGGTGAACGCAGCGTGACGTAGTAATAGTTCTGCGCGTCGGTGCGGCGCGTGACCAGGCCTAACCACCGGCCGGTCTCGGCAAATTCGAGCGGCCGCAGGTCCGCCTCGATCGACTGGTCGGTCCAGTCTATGGCCGTCAAGGTTGCACCGGAGTCTCCGGTCAGGCTCGACTGCCGCAGCACGCGTGTGCCATTGCTCTGCGCCACTTCGAACTGACCACCACTCGCCGTCCAGCGCGCGTAGTTGCCGGCTTCGAAAGTGTCCTGCTGCAACGCCGGGAAGCTGGTGCTGTCCGGAATCTCGAACACGTACAGCATCGAAACCGGGTCGTAGTCTCCATCGTTGTCGGGCGAAGCCCCCACGACGCGCCGGCCGTCTTCGCTCACGGCCCACTGCCACAGGTCAAAATCCGGATTGAGGCGCGCGTAGTAGGGCAGGGCTCCGTTGGCCGCCGGGCGATAGAGGCGCACGGTGTTCTTTTCAAACGTCACGTCGATGTCGTGGCTCGGAGTGAAATAGTCGCGCTCGCTGCCGGGGATGAATAGATAGTTGCCGCGCAGATAGGGACCGCCGTTGCCGCTGTAGATTCCTGTGTCGACCTCGGGCGCGACGAACTTGGGAAACGCCGTCCAGTTCTCGCCGCTTGAATTGCGGTAGAGATAGCCGTCGGTGAGAAAGGCGTAATTGCCATTGAGTGTCGCGCCGTAGCCGTAAAAGCTGACGAAGGGCGGGTTGGGCGGCGGCAGCGCAAGAGCGCCGACCAGCGGCCAGCTCGACGCGCCCGTATTCCTGAAGATATCGGCAGGCGGCTGCGGCAGCTGGTAATCGTTCGGCCGGTGAACCACCAGCGCGCGTCCGTCATTGACGTCGACCGAGGTGTACTCCGCGCAGCGCGGTCCGCCGATCGTTGCAGCGGGCTGCCAGGTTCCATTGACCTTCCGGTACACGTCGAAAGGCGGCAGGCACACAGGTCCGTTGTAGATCTCCTGACGCGCGTAGACCGCGCCGTTCTCGACGCGGAATGGATACCCGGTGTACGGAATATTCGCAGTTTGCGTCCAACCAGCGGCGCCGCGTTCGAAGATGCGGAACGCACCGAACTCATACACGGTGGCGACGCCGCCACTCATCAGCACCTGCGCCCGGAACTCGGATCCTTCGGTGAGTGGGCCGACGTAGGCCCAGCTGCCATCCGCAGCACGCTCGAAAATGTACACGCCGCTGATGCGCTCGTTGTCCATGTTGAGCGGTCGATTGGCCGATGCCAGTACGGTGTCACCGTCGATTGCCACCGAGAAGATGTCCGGAGCGAGGCCCAGATACCGCGGTTGGTCGGCGAGCGGCAGATACAGATGCTTGGGCGCGATGAGGAGTGGGCGCGCGAGCGCGTGGGCGCCACACGTGAGGGCCACGACGAGCGACAGGAGGCGGAGCAGCTGTTTCATGGAGAAAGTCCTCACGAGTGGCGCCGTCGCCGACTCAGGGTTGACAGGATTCGCAATCGCCAAAGCGTGCCGCAGCCCTGAACGTCGCGAGGCCCGACTGGCCGGCGGCGAACTGTGTCGCGGCCGCGGCGGCGATCAGCGGCGACGAGATGAGTACGGTCTTCATGGTCCTTCCTGGTTAGCCCCGCGGTCCCGTCACGGTTGATAGACGTCAACCGCCGAGAACTCCGTCGCGGTTCTGCTGGTCGCGAGCCCGAACTGGCCCGCGGACAATGCTGAGTCGGCGAATTCGGTGATCAGCACGCCGTCGACATAGGCGCGCAGCTTGTTGCCGATGGCCTCGAAACGCAGCTTGTAGACGCGATTGAGCGTGACAGTGAACGGCACATTGCGAAGCGCGGTGGAAACTCCGTTCACCACTTTGCGGATCTGAAGTTGGTTGCCGCTACGCAGCGACAGGTAGTAGTAATTGTTGGCGTCGAGGTACCGTGCCAGCAGTCCCGCCCAATGATCCGTGCCCGTGCCGACCCGCGCGATGCGCACGTCCGACTCGATGACCTGGTCGTCGACCCGCGCGACACCCATGTGCATGCGCGCCGCGCCGGTCACGGAGTTCTGCTTGTAATGACGTACCAGATTCGCCTCCAGGGATTCGGTCCAGTAGCCGCCTTCGGTCGTCCAGAAGCCGTAAAGGTCTTCTCGTGCAACCGCCGACAACAGTGCCGTTGCGATCGGACTCACCACGATATTGTCGGCATCGAGCGCCGCGCCATTGCTCGCGAGCGCAGACGACCCGTGCGTGAGCCCGCGAATCGTCGCGCTGAGCGTCGCAACGCCGTTGAGGCGCACCAGAACCCTGGTGCCGCGCGTTTCCAGTCGTACACGGTAGGTGCGGCCGGCCACGATCGGCGCAACGGAAGTTGCCACCAGGGTCTCGACAGCGCGCAATCTCTTGCGCAACGAGATGGCGCCGTTCGAAAGTGCAACGGTGAATTGATTGTCCGCGTCCTGCCGCCGTGCGACGAGACCGACCCAACCGCTGCCTGCAAGCCACATCGGCTTGAGGTCCGCTTCGATCGACTGGTTAGGCCAGTCGCTGTTGGCGAGCAGCGCCAGTGTTGGGGCGAGGGATTGCGTGCGATAGACATGAGTGAAGCCGCTGGCCGCGACTCCGTAGGCGGGCGCGTCCCACATGGCGTTGCTGCCGCCTTCGAAATCCTCGCGATACGGCGTGGGTGATGGCGCGAAGGCCGCGGGTAGTTCGTACGTGGCGAACCCTTCACTGACGGGCATCACTACGGTGCGGTTGTAGAAATCCGCGAAGTAGGACCAGCTGGCTGGACGCGCGTCATCGAGCCTGGCGATGTGCTCGAAAGTGTTGTCCGCCTGCTGCTGCCAGACGTCCGCGTTGATCAGCACGAGATCGTTACGCTGGCGAATGAAGTCGGGGCCGCCGCCGCCGCTGATCGCGAGATCAATCGGCTCGACAGTGCCAATGCGATCCCAGGCGGTGCCGGAAGGATCGGTGCGGCGGAACACGCGCACGCCTTGCTCATTGGCACCGCCGAGCAAGGCGACCGGACCGCGCAGCGCCGTCGGGGTAACCCCCGACAAGGCCGGCAAGGTTGCGACCTGCTGCCATTCGATTTGTCCGGGGACGCGCTTGAAAACCCGCGAATCCATCGCGCCGGCCTGAAATCGCGCGTCGACAATGGCGTAGTCGGCAGAGAAGTCGAAACTCGTGGTCAGATCGGCATCGAGACAGCCACCCAGCGAGCCGGTCAGGCGGCCGGTGATCACCCATGCGCCGCTGGCGTCTTTCTCGAACACCGCGGCGTTTGCGCAATCGCCGGTGCCTGCGAGAATGCGCTGACCGTCGACCTGCAGCAGTTTGCCTCTGATCTCGTAAGGCTCATGAATCACGGTGCTGCGCGTGTAGCCCGCCGTGCCGCGCTCGTAGACGACCAGGTCGTATCCGAATTGAAGCGCCAGGATTTTGTTCTCCATGACCACCGGAAAATCGGTCGGCGAGAATTCGTAGCTGTAGCCACCCTCGAGAAGTTTGCCCACCAGTTGCCAGGGACCGGTAACTGCGCGGTGAAACAGGAAAGCCGCCTGCGAGTAGGCGTCGGATCCGCCTGGGTCCATTCCGAGATGCTTGATGGCGGTCGCCACCATCCAATCGCCTTCGATGGCGGTGCGCAGGATGCCGTCGTAACCATCGGGAAGGGTCGTGATCGAGGTGGGAGAAACCGGCACCGGCCGCGCTACGGCCAGCGTTGCGGACAGCAGGGCGATGACGATGATCAGTGGCCTCATGTGCACTACCCGATGCAGTTGTCAGGGAAGGATCGTCGAGAAATCGTCGTAGTCGACCGCCGCCTTGAACATCACGGGGCCGGACGCGCCGCTCGCGAGCGAGTTGTCGCTGGCTTCCAGCACCTGCCTGCCGTTGACGTAGGCGCGCAGCTGGTTGCCGACTGCATCCAGACGCAGCGAATACCAGGTAGCGGGGTTCACGGGCAGCGCGACGCTGCCGAGCACGGTCACGGCGCCGTTTACCACCTTGCGCAGGCTCGCCGTGTTCGAGTTGCGCAGCGATAGATAGTAGTAATTGCGCTCGTCTACGTAGCGCGCCATCACGCCGAACCAGCGTTCCTGCGCGCCATTCTGGGTTGCGAAGGTGTCGAGGCGCGCGCGTACGCGCACGATCTGGTCGTCGGTGGGCGCGCCGATGCTGGCGCGCGCGTCGCCCGCGACCGAACTCTGGTTGTACACCGCTGAGGCGCCGGTCCGCAGATTCCAGAATCCGAGGCCGGTGAAGGTCCACGGCCCCGGCGTGCCGTTTTCGAAGTCATTGGCGAACACGATCGTGTTGAGGGCGGGGCTCACAACGACGTTGTCGAAATCCGCGCGCGCGCGATCGGTGACCAGCGCGGCGCGCCCATGCGTGGGCCCCGTGATGTCGGCGTCGAGCAGCAATTTTCCATCGATGAGCACCCGGTGCAGGGTGCCGACGGATTCGAGCCGCAGGCGGTAAAGCCTGCCGGCAACGGGGGTGAACGGCGCCTGCGCTATTACACGCTGCGCGCCGCCGGCCATGCGCCGCAGTTGCACGACGCCGGTGTTGCGCACGATCACATCGTAGAAGTTCTGCGGGTTCTGATAGCGGGTAGCGAGGCCGAAGCCGCTGCCGCTCGCGGCGAATTCCGCCGTGCGGACATCGGCTTCGATCGCCTGGGTGGTCCAGTCGGAGGCGGCGAGAATCGCGCGCGCAACGCCTGTGACGCTCGACTGGCGATACACGCGTGAACCGCCGGCGGCGACCGTCGCGAAAGCGCTGCCCGCCGTCGGTGTCCAGCCGTTGCCATTACCAGTGGCGAAAGTGTCCTGGATGCGCGCTGGGGATTCGAGTGAGGCGGGGAGCTCGAAGTAATGCACGAGTCCATTGCCATTATTGCCAACCAGAACGCTGCGGCCACTGATCGCGATCGAACGTCCTAGCGATGCACCGTTCTTCGCGGCAAGAATCGCCACGTGTTCGTAGCTCGCATCGTCGCGTTGACGAAACACGTTGATCACGCTCGCGGCGCGATCGGGGCTCCAGGCGTGCTGCAGCAGGAACTCACCGCTCTTCGCGAAGGCGCCTGCGGGTCCCGCGCCCATGAAGCTGTCGGGCGTCTGGATGCGTTCCGCGATCTGGAA
>DATHJZ010000169.1:0-6525 GCA_035286365.1 Steroidobacteraceae bacterium
CGTGACACCTGGCTCGCGCGCATCGGAGAAAACGGCAACATCGAATACCTGACTTCCGGCAAGCGATTCGGCAGCGACTTCGCCGTCGCGTCCAATGGTCGCATGGCGCTGCTCGAGAGCGACGTCAGCACGCCTGCGGAAATTTTTGCCGTCGATGCGCGGCGCCAGCTGACGCATCACAACGCCTGGACCGAAGGCCGCGCGCTCGGTGAAGTCCGTGACGTGTCGTTTGCGAGCGGTGACGCGGAGATTCATGGCTACGTCACACTGCCGGCCGGCTTCGATTCTGCGAAGCGCTACCCGTTGCTGGCGTACCTTCATGGCGGCCCCGTCTATCAGCACAGTCACGAGTTCGACATCGAGTCCCGGCTCTTTGCGGCGTCCGGTTACGCAGTGTTGTCGATCAATCCGCGTGGATCATCGGGTCGCGGCTTCGATTTCTCCCGGGCCATCTATGCGGACTGGGGCAATCTCGACGTGCAGGACATCAGCGCCGGCATCTCGCATTCCATCGACGGTGGCATCGCAGACCCGGCGCGCATCGGCGTGTTCGGCTGGAGTTATGGCGGCATTCTTACCGATTACATGATCGCGAGCGATCCGCGAATCAAGGCGGCAGTCTCCGGCGCCGGCGTCGCGAATGTGCTCGCGACCTTCGGCGTGGACATGTATGTGCGTGAGTATCTGTTCGAGCTGGGTACGCCGTGGGAAAACTTCGACACCTGGCGAAAGCTCGCCTATCCGTTCCTGCACCCGGAACGCATCACCGCGCCGACGATGTTCCAGTGCGCGGGCGACGACGACAACGTGCCCTGCGTCGGCGCGCAGCAGATGTACCAGGCACTGAAGACACGCGGCGTGCCGACGCGGCTGATCGTCTATCCGGGACAAAATCACGGCCTCGACGTGCCGAGCTACCTGGTGCACCGCATGCGCAGCGACATCGAGTGGTTCGACCGCTGGCTCAAGCGGGCTAACTAGATTCGTCAGACCGTCTTGAGCCGGAACTCCGCGTCGCCGTAGTGGACGTAGTCCGCCCAGTCGGGCGAGCGGCGTGCATGGACCGCGCGGCGCGCTTTCACCAATGCCGCCCCGATGCTCGTACGCAGCAGCTGCGCGTAAAAGACTGACGCGAAGGCTTCGGCGGAGGCATCGTCCACCGCCCAATGCGTGCCGACATAGTGCGCGAGACCCGCACGCAGCAAGGTTTCGGCGAGGCTCAGGTTCTTGGCGATGCTCTGCGCGCGACCGGAACTCCCGGCTTTCCTGCCGCGCCGCAGGCGCGCGGACTCGCAGGCATTGAAGACGACCAGCGGCGGCAGGCGCCGCAGCGCGGCCAGTGCGGTGCCGGTGAGCTCCCCATCGCTGAGCACCAGGCCGGATTCTCCCGGCCGCCGCGCGTCGAACCAGGCGTGACCGGCGTAGTGGATGACGTCGTGGCGTCCGGATTCGAACTCGGCCGTGACGCGCGCCAGCGTGGCCGCCGCGCCCGCCACTTCGGTCACGCGCACCGCGCGCGCACCGCCGAGAATTTTCGCGATCCGTTCGCGTTCGAGCTCCGCACCCGGCAGATCGCCGGTGGGATTCGCGATGACCAGCACACCAAGCTCCTTCTGCGTGCGCCGCCCGGCATCGAAACGCGCGGGCACCAGGTCCGCCGTCGCGTAGCGCCGCGACAAGCCGCCGTCGAGCGCCGGAAACCAGCCGCGCAGGTTGAGCGCCTCCCACGGGACGCGGCTGGCGGCGGCATCGTGCACCACCGACAAAGCCTGTCCGCGCGTCGCGAACAGGGCCTGCGCCAACGCGGGATGCAGCACCAGCGCACCCAACTTTCGGCCGAGCTCTTTGACCCGCGCCGCGTTGAGCGACTCGCTGGCGAACGCATCATCGAGCTTGTCGAGGGCGCTCACGGCGAAGTCCTGGCTCTGGGAGAAGATCGCGGCGGTGTTGCCGCCGGTGAGCAACGACGCGCGCCAGGTCTCGCGCGCGCCGCGGCGGGCCTCGGCCGCGACGATCAGATGCGCCGTGCCACGGACCCGGCGTGCGCGGGTTGGGGCCGTGGGCCGCGCGGCCTCGAGCGGCGCCAGTTTCAATACGCCCGCGGGTCGCGAGTTCGCGAAGTCGGCGAGCCGCGTATGCACGCGGCGCGCCTCGGCGCGATTCAGCACGTGCAGATCGACCCGCTTGAGCTTCGTGTTTCCGGCGGCGCGCGCACGCAGGAAGCCACGCACTTGCGCGGCGAAGGAATCCGCCGGATCGATGCCGGCGCGGGCGCCCCAGGCCACGGTCGCGAGCGAGCGGAACGGCGGCGCTTCCGCGAAGCGTGCCAGGTTTTCGGCGGCGAGTTCGATGACATCGAGTGCCAGGCGGTCGAATCGCCCGAGACCGACCAGTAGATAGGCCGTGCGCGCCGCGCTGGTGCGCCGCTGCAGGCTGCGCGGAATCGGCGTGATGCTGCCGGCCTCGCCGCTGACCACGCGATGCTGCATCCAGTCGCCGATGACGCCGCCGAGACGTTTGTCCACGTCCGCGGCCGCACCGCCGGCGGCGACCCCGCGCAGCACCGCGACCGCCGTGGCCGCGGCGCGCGCCTTCGACACGTCGCCGACGCAGACGCGAATCGCGAGCGACTGTGCGGCGACCGGCCGCTGCGGCCGGCGATGCGGACGCCCGCGCGGCGGTTCGTTGAGCGTGTCGAGAAACAAGCGACGCTGTTCCGGGGTCATGTGCGGCCAATCCACCTTGCCCTGGAATTGCCCGCGCAGTTCCGCGTCGCGCACCCGTGTCAGCGACCCGCGCCGCAGCGGTGGCGAGGCCGCGAAACGCTGGGTCGCGCCGGTCTTGAGCAGGTCGACGCAGCCCGCGATGACGCGATCCGACAGCGGCATGTCGCTGTGATCGCACTCGACATAGCTGTGACGCGCGCCGGCGAGACGCGCCAGTTCGATGGGCACCGTGCCGTCGCCCTGCAGGCTGTATTCATATTCGAAGTCGCCGTCGCGCACGGCCACTCCGGTGGCCGTGGTGCGATTGCACCCGACCACCATGCTGAAGCGCGTGTCCGCCGGTGCCATGCGCTGCGCGAGCCCGATGGCTTCAGCCAGCAATTTCGCGTCGGGGCCGGGACCTGCGGCCGGCCACGCGGCCTGGTCGAACAGATCGAAATCGCTGACCGCGTTCCCCGCCGGCAACATCTCGTGCAGGCCGGGAAAGCTCGAGAACACCTCGCGCGCCAGGAACTCCGCGTCGTGGCGCAGATCGAGCATCGCAACCTTGCGCACCACCGAATACGTGCCGCGCAGCGCCTGTACCGCGGCCAGCGAGCCCGCATTCGGCGTGCCGAGCATCACCAGCTGCGAGACCTGCGTGCCCGACTGGTGCGTCAACGCCGCGCGCGCCACCAGGCCACCCATGCTGTGACCGATCAGTGCGACGTTTTCCTTGCCGTCGGCGGCGATGCGCCCGGCGAGTAGTTTGCCAAGCGTGGCGATGTCGCGGCGCCAGTCGTAGTCGAGCAGCACCGCGTCGAAGCCTGCCTTGCGCAGGCTCAGTGTGATCTTGAGATACGTGTAGTTCATCGCGCCGAGCGCGACGACGCGCGAGCCGTCCCCGAGTTTGAGTTCGGTGAGCCGGCCGAAGGCGATGTCGATCGGATCGAGCCACAGGATATCGTTGGGACGCTGGCCGCCGCGGATGAAACCGAGCTGCGAGCCCATGATTCCGGGCAACACGTACACGCGCCGGCCGGGCGTGGCGCGTTTGCGCCGCGTCGTCGTGCGGGCGAGTTGCACCAGCTCCGCGTGCAGCTCGGCACCGAAGTAATCCAGCAGCCCTTCGTTGCGCGTCGGCGATGCGAGCAGGGAGATGAGCACCGCCTCATCGAGCGCCAGCCGGTCGTAGGGAGTGATGTGCTCCGCCGGCGTGCCGGTGTTGCCCGCTGCCTCGCTCATGCCGGCGCTCCGAGCTGCGCGTCTATCCAGTCGAAGACCTGCCGCCACAACGTGTCGCGATGGCGCGCGGCAAAGAAGCCTTCGTGGCCAATGCGTTTGCCGCCGACGTCCGCGGGCGAGTACCAGCGCGACTCGCGCTGCGCGTTGGGGAAGAACTTGTTGATCTCGCCGACGGTACGACGCGTCGCGATGGGATCGTCGGTGAAGCCGACCGTGAGCAGCGGCGCGCGAATCTCGGCGAAGACGTTGTCCGACAGGTAGGTAGCAAGGTCCGGGCCGAAATGATCGGGCCGCAGGCACCAGCGGCGCCACTCTTCATATACGTGGCGCGGCAGGGGCAGGCCGGCCCAGCCGCCGCCGGTGGGAATGTAGCCTTTGATCGCGAGCATCAACGGGCCGTGCACCCGCCAGAACCACCAGGCGAGATACCTGAACGGCGCATGCTCCCAGGGCCAGTAGCCCACGGCCGTCGCGATCTGCACGTGCGCGCGGGCCAGCGAGTGATTCTTGAGCAGCCCGAGAAACTGACCGCCGACGCTGTGACCCAATGTCGCGAGCGGCGCATCCGGCACGCGTTGCGCCGCGGCGGCGAGCGCGGCGCGCATGTCATCGAGGCCCCAATCGCTCATGCGCGCGGCTTCGGTGGCGAGGTCCGGGGGAGCGGATTTGCCCATGCCACGGTAGTCGTACACCAGCGCGTCGTAGCCGCGTACGGCGGCGTAGTCGGCCAGCTTGAAATAGAACGTCTGCGGAAACCCGGTGCCGGCGTTGATGACGAGACCGCCGCGGCGAGCGGGCGCAACAAACCAGTGGGCCGCGAGTTCGCGCCCGTCGGCAGTGCGCAGGCGGAACGGCTCGGGCGGTGAACTCACAGCGCGTGCGCCTCGATCTGTTTCGCCAGCGCCATGATCACCGGACGGCGTGCAGTGGACTTGCGCCAGATGGCGCCGATGGTGCGCGTCGGCACCGGCTTGGCGAAGCGCTTGATCACGACGCCGCGCGCGTTGCCGTAGGCGCCGCGGCCGGCGAGTTCCGGGAGCAGCGTGATGCCGACGCCGGAAGCAACCATCTGCCTGAGGGTTTCGAGGCTGGTGGCACGGAAATCCTGCTTTTCGTGCACATCGGTGCCCGAACAGATCTCGAGCGCCTGATCGCGCAGGCAATGACCGTCTTCCAGCAGCAGCAGCGTCTCGTTGTGCAGATCATCCACCTTGATGCTTTTGCGGCGCTCGAGCCGATGGCCGCTCGGCATCGCGAGCATGAAAGGCTCTTTGTACAGCTCGTAGGTATCCAGTCCATCCATCGGCACCGGAAGTGCCAGGATTCCGACATCGATTTCTCCTGAATGCAGCTTCTCGAGCATCACGTCCGTCTGATACTCGTACAACATGAGCTCGAGTCGCGGCAGCTGCTTGCGCAGCTTCGCGGCCACGTGCGGCAATAGATAGGGACCGATGGTCGGCAGCAGCGCGAGCCTGATACGGCCGGCGAGCGGATCGCTGTGTCCCCTGGCGAGCTCGACGATCTCCTCGCTGGCTTCGACGATGCGGCGCGCGCGCTCGACTACTTCTTCGCCCGCGGCGGTCAACGACACGCGCTTCGGCGCGCGCTCGATCAGCTGGACGCCGAGATATTCCTCGAGCTTCTTGAGCTGGGCGGAGAGCGTGGGCTGGCTCACGAAGGTGCGCTCGGCCGCGCGGCCGAAGTGGCGCGTGTCGGCGACGGCCACCAGATAACGAAGGTCCTTGAGCTTGAGATCGGCCACGGCTGCCCCATTCCTTGAGACGATAGATGCGATCTATTGAGTTTATACAATCAATCGATTGGCTGAAACCGGGTTCGCCGTGGAAAATGCCCCCCCATCGCAGCCAGCCCACCGTCCCGGTCGGGCCAGCCAGATCCCCAAGATGAAGCCCGTAATTCAGGAGTAGTAGTCAATGTTAGGTATCGGTCAGAAGTTTCCCCAGTATTCGCTCACCGGCGTCGTGTCGAACGACCAGGCGAAGGCGTTCCAGCCCTTCGATCAGGACACGAACAAGGGCAAGTGGCGCGTCGTCTTTTTCTGGCCGAAGGATTTCACCTTTGTGTGCCCAACCGAGATTGCCGCGTTCGGCAAGCTCGACAAGGAATTCAAGGCGCGTGACGCGCAGCTGCTCGGCGTTTCCACCGACAGCGAGTATGTGCACCACGCCTGGCGCAGCACCAAGGACGAGCTCAAGAACCTGCCGTTCCCGATGCTCTCGGACATCAAGCGCGAGTTGTCGACTGAACTCGGCATTCTCGACCAGGATGCGGGCGTCGCGCAGCGCGCGACTTACATCGTCGACCCGGAAGGTGTGATCCGCTTTGTCTATGTCACCGATCTGTCGGTCGGCCGCAGCCCGGATGAACTGCTGCGCGTGCTCGATGCAGTGCAGACGGACGAGCTGTGCCCGTGTAACTGGAAGCAGGGCGAAGAGACGTTGAGGGCCGCCTGAGCCCGCGTTGATCTTGCCAGGAGTTAAGCGATGAATATCGAGCAGATCCGCGACGCATTGCCCGACTACGCCCGCGATCTAAAATTGAACCTGGGGAC
>DATHJZ010000170.1:0-39248 GCA_035286365.1 Steroidobacteraceae bacterium
CATCCGTGCCGCGGCGCGAGTCGCCGGTGCCACGGCGCAGGTCGCGGGCGGCGTGCCCGCCATGTGCGACGGCGTCACGCAGGGCCGTGCGGGTATGGAACTCTCGCTGTTCAGCCGCGATGTGATTGCGCTGGCCACGGCGGTCGCGCTGTCGCACGAAGCATTCGATGGCGCATTGTTGTTAGGCATCTGCGACAAGATCGTACCGGGCCTGTTCATTGGCGCGGCGTCGTTTGGCCAGATGCCCATCATCCTCACGCCCGGCGGACCGATGCCGAGCGGCATGGCCAACAAGGCCAAGGCGGAAGTGCGGCAGCGTTACGCGGAAGGCCTGGCCACGCGTGATGAATTGCTGGCCGCCGAAATGGGCTCGTACCACGACGCCGGCACCTGCACGTTTTACGGCACCGCCAACTCCAACCAGATGCTCATGGAGATGATGGGCCTGCACGTTCCCGGCGCGGCGTTCGTCGCTCCGAACACGCCGTTGCGTCATGCGTTGACGGTGGCGGCCACACAGCGTGTCGCGCAGACCACGGCGCTGGGCGCCAACTACCTGCCGTTCGTCGAAGTCATCGACGAGCGTTCGTTCGTCAACGCCATTGCCGGCCTCATGGCCACCGGCGGCTCGACCAATCACCTCATCCACCTTGTCGCCATGGCGCGCGCGGTTGGCCTGAAAGTGACCTGGGACGACATGGCGGACATTTCACGTGTCACGCCGCTGATCGCGCGCGTGTATCCGAACGGCGAGGCCGACGTGAATCAATTCCACGCCGCGGGCGGTATGGCATTCGTGGTGCGCGAACTCATGAATGCCGGGCTCGTGCATGGCGATGCGATGACGATCTGGGGCCCGGGGCTGGCCGCGTATGCGCGCGATCCTTTCCTCGTCGACAACAAGCTCGTGTGGCGCGATGGTCCCGAGAAATCGCACGACGAAAAGATCCTGCGCCCGGTGGCGAATCCTTTCTCGGCGGACGGCGGCCTGAAGCTGCTGCGCGGCAATCTCGGGCGCTCCGTGATCAAGACCTCGGCCGTGGATCCGAAGTACTGGGAGATCACCGCGCCCGCGCGCGTGTTCGAAAGCCAGGAGGCGATGGGCGCGGCGCTCAAGGCCGGCATCGACGGTGATTTCATCGCGGTGGTGCGCGGGCAGGGTCCGCGCGCCAACGGAATGCCGGAACTCCACAAGCTGATCCCCGCCTGCTCGAGCTTGTTAGCCAAGGGCCGGCGGGTCGCGATCGTCACGGACGGACGCATGTCGGGCGCGTCGGGCAAGGTGCCCGCGGCCATTCACCTGACGCCGGAGGGCGCGGCGCTCGGGCCGATTTCGCGGCTGCGTGATGGCGACATCATCAAGCTCGACGCCCGGGCGGGCGTGCTGGAAGTGCAACTGGACGCTGCGGTATTCCAGGCGCGCGAACCGGTGATCCCCGAAATAGTGGACACGACATACGGCGTCGGGCGCGAGCTGTTCACCCGTCTGCGCGAAGGCGCGACGCCGGCGGACGAGGGCGCGTCAATTCTTTGAGCGTCTCCGTCAACCATTCGAGCGCCTGCGGCGGAAGTCCCGGCCGGCCGCGCGTAGTAATGCGCGCCTTGGCCGTATCCTTGCGCTGCCATGGGATGCAGTTCGGTCATCCGAGCCACCGCGCCAGCAGCAGCTCATCTACGTACTCCGGTTGGTGCGCACGTCTATACGCGTTTCGCAGCCGCCCCTCCTGTTCGAAACCCAGCTTCCTGTAGAACGCGATTCCCCGCGGGTTGTCGGCTTCGACCATGAGTTCGACGCGCAGGATTCCCTCGGCGCGCATGAGCTCGATCGCCTCGTCGATCATGGCGCGCGCGAATCCCGAGCCGTGCTCCTGGGGCGCCACGGCGAGAGTCTCGAGCGCCGCCACGTGCCGCGAGCGGCCCTTCTGCCGGTTCACGCGGTAGAAGCCCCGCACGATGCCATCGCGTAACGCCACAAAGAACGCGCCCGTCTCGAGCAGGCCTGTGAATACCGGCTCGAACTCTTCGAGCGGCGCGGGATCGTGGCCGAGAAAGGGCACGACCTCAGGGTGCATGTAGATGGCGTGGATCGCGGCGAGATCCGCGCGGCTGGCCGGCCTTCGGAGTCGGGGAGTTGGCATGGACGCGCGACTATACTGGTGGCGCTGGTCATCCACATAACGAGAACATTCATGGCCGCCGCGATGACCGTGGCGCAGTTGTTAGCCTGGCAGTGGGAGGGTTACGCGCGTTACCACCAGTCGCGCGCCAACCTGGTCCTGCACATCGTCCTCGTCCCCGCGTTCCTTGCGGGAAACATTGCGCTGATCGCGGGCATCATCCGGCTGTCCTGGATTGCGGCGCTCGCGGGCCTGGGACTGATGGTCATTTCCATGGCGTTACAGGGCCGTGGGCGCCGCGGCGAATCGGTGCCGCCGGTGCCGTTTTCGAGCCTCGCCAATGCGTTGGGCCGTATCTTTCTCGAGCAATGGATCACCTTTCCGCGGTTCGTGCTGGGCGGTGGCTGGCTGCGTGCCTTGCGCAACGCCCGGGCGTAAACTGCCGCGCTCACCGGGACGAGGCGAAAGAACAATGAAGACGCGCGCTGCCATTGCCTGGAAGGCAGGCCAACCTCTCGAGGTCGTCACGCTCGATCTCGCCGGGCCCAAGACTGGCGAGGTGCTGGTCGAGATCAAGGCCTCCGGCGTCTGTCATACGGATGAATTCACTCGCTCGGGCGGCGATCCGGAAGGTTTGTTCCCCGTGATCTTCGGCCACGAGGGCGCGGGCGTCGTGGTCGACGTCGGCCCGGGCGTCACGACGCTGAAGAAGGGCGACCACGTCATCCCGCTGTACACGCCGGAATGCCGCCAGTGCAAATCCTGCACCTCGCACAAGACCAACCTGTGCACCGCGATCCGCGCGACGCAAGGGCAGGGCGTGATGCCCGACGGCACCAGCCGCTTCAGCATCGGCAACGAGAAGGTGCACCACTATATGGGATGCAGCACCTTCTCTAACTACACGGTGCTGCCGGAGATAGCGCTCGCCAAGGTGCGCGAGGACGCGCCGTTCGAGAAGATCTGTTACATCGGTTGCGGCGTGACCACGGGCATCGGAGCGGTCATCAACACTGCGAAGGTCGAGCCAGGCGCGAACGTCGTGGTGTTCGGCCTCGGCGGCATCGGGCTCAACGTGATCCAGGGCGCGCGCATGGCGGGCGCCAACAAGATCATCGGCGTCGACGTGAACCCCAAGCGCGTTGGCGTGGCCGAGAAATTCGGCATGACGCACTTCGTGAACCCGAAGGAAGTGCAGGGCGATCTCGTGCCGTACCTGGTATCGCTCACCGACGGCGGCGCGGACTACAGCTTCGAATGCGTCGGCCACGTCGATCTCATGCGCCAGGCGCTCGAGTGCTGCCATCGCGGCTGGGGCGTGTCCGTCATCATCGGCGTCGCGGGCGCCGGGCAGGAGATCAAGACGCGTCCGTTCCAACTCGTGACCGGGCGCGTGTGGAAAGGCACGGCCTTCGGCGGCGCGCGTGGCCGCACTGATGTGCCAAAGATCGTCGACTGGTACATGGACAAGAAGATCAACATCGACGATCTCATCACGCACGTGATGCCGATCGACAAGATCAATGACGCTTTCGATTTGATGCACAAGGGCGAGTCGATTCGCTCCGTGGTCACCTTCTAGCCTCCAACTAACAACGACGAGGGAATGCTCATGGCCGTCAAGCTCCATCCATCGATCGACAAGGGCGTCAAGGCAGGCGCCAAGAAATTCAAGGGCGGAACGCTCACCTGCCACTGCGAATCCGATCCGGTCACTGTCTCCATCAAGGGCAACGTTGCGCACAACCACGCCTGCGGCTGCACCAAGTGCTGGAAGCCGGCCGGGGCGAAGTTTGCGGTGGTTGCGGTGGTCGGCCGCGACAATCTCGGCGTAACGGCGAACGAGCAGAAACTGCACATCATCGACGCCAGCGCCGCCATCCAGCGCCACGCCTGCACCGGCTGCGGCGTACACCTGTACGGCCGCATCGAGAACGCGGCTCATCCTTTCTTTGGACTCGACTTCGTCCACGTCGAGCTGTCGAAGGAAAAAGGCTGGGCAAAGCCGGAATTCGCGGCCTTCGTGTCATCCGCCATCGAAGCGGGCGTCGCCAAGCCCAAGGAGATGGCCAAGATCCGTGACCGGTTCAAGAAGCTGCGCCTCGCGCCGTATGACTGCCTGTCACCCGCGCTCATGGATCACATCGCCACGCATGTCGCAAAAGCCAAGGGCACGCTGAAAGCCTGATGCTGCTAGCAACGATTTCCCAGCACGCCTGCTTCGGCGGCGTGCTGGGGTACTACCAGCACCGTTCGCAGGCTAACAACTGCGACATGCGCTTCGCGGTGTACTCACCGCCGCAGGCGGCGGCCGGCCCGGTTCCGGTGCTCTACTATCTCGCCGGGCTCACCTGTACCGAAGAGACTTTCGTCACCAAAGCCGGCGCGTTGGAGCACGCCGCTCGCCATGGACTCATGCTGGTCGCTCCCGACACGAGCCCGCGCGTTGCGCTGCCTGGGGACCGGGAGTCCTGGGATTTCGGTATCGCGGCGGGGTTCTACGTGAACGCCACCCAGGCGCCATGGGCGTCTCACTACCGCATGTACAGCTACGTCGTGGATGAATTGCCCAGCATCATTGCCGGCAACTTCAAAGGAAACATCGCGCGCAGCGGCATCATGGGCCATTCGATGGGGGGTCACGGTGCACTGACTATTGCGCTCAAGAATCCCGAGAAATACAGATCGCTGTCGGCGTTCGCGCCGATCTGCGCACCTATTCAAAGCCAGTGGGGACAGAAGGCGTTCACTGGTTATCTCGGTGCGTACCGCGCTGACTGGTCGCAATACGACGCCACCGAGCTCGTGAAGGCCGGCCACAAAGTCGCAGGCGGCATCCTCATCGACCAGGGCACGACAGACAAATTCCTGGCGGAGCAATTGAAGCCCGGGTTGTTAGTTGCGGCATGCGAGGCGGCGGGCCAGGAAATCCACCTGCAGATGCGCGAAGGCTACGACCACGGCTATTTCTTCATCCAGAGCTTCATCGCGCAGCACCTGAAATTCCACGCGGACCGATTGCTCGGCGCCTGAGATCAGGGCGTGTTGACGTCGGTGTGACGCTCGCGCAGGTTTTCGAACTCTCCGGTTCTCACCGCCGCATCCGGCAGCAGGTATTTGCGGCGCATGGCCGGCAGATAGAACAGCGCCAGCACGATCAGGCACACAGCCGTCGCCTTGAGTGACGGCACACTCGACCAGGCGATGGCGCAAATGCAGAACGCGCCGCCAATGGCGGTCAACACGTACGCACCTTGAAGGCGATACTTCAGCGCTGCCGCGCAGGCACCCAGGTACATGAGCAGGCAGAACAATGTGGCGGCTTCGCTCAACAGGCCGAACTGCTGGCCGAGCGTCGGCGAAATGGTGACCACTACACAGACGGTCCCAACGAGGCCTGCGGTCATGAGTCCCGCGACAGGGGTGTCTCCGGCGCGCGTGCGCGCGAAGAGCTGCGGCAGCAAGCCGTGATCCGCGGCGGCCCGACTCGTTTGCGCGGTCAACAGCAGCCAGCCGGCGAGCGTACCGAGCGCCTTCAGCATGCCCGCGCCTGCGACCAGCGGCCCCGCGACCGGTCCAAAAATCTTGCCGGCCACCAGCGCGAAGGGCGCGGAAGAATTCGCGAGATCGCTTGCCGACGCCAGGCCCATCATGGCTGCGCTCACCGCCATATAGATGAGTGCGGCAAGCAGTACACCCGCGATCGTCGCAACAGCCACATTCCGTTCAGGGTTCTCGACCACCGCAGCGGCGACCGATGCACTCTCGAGCCCGAGGTACGCCCAGAAGACCAGCACGAGCGATTGCTTCACGGCTGCAAGGTCCGACAGGCCGCTCACGTTCCAGTTGTCGCGGAACTGCGCGGGGTCGAACATGAACCAACCTACAGTGCCGATCAGCAGCAACGGCACGAGGCCGGCGATCAGCAGCGGGCCGTTGAACAATCCCGCGAAGCGGGGGCTCACCATGTTGACCGCCGTCGCGAGCCACAGCAGCGTAATCGTGATGAACGCCATGAACGCAGGGCCGACGTTGAGGCCGAGGAATGCGGCGAGATAGCCCGACGCGGCGGCTGCGATGGCAACGTTGCCGATGAGGCACGACGTCCAGTACCACAGGCTCACCTGCATGCCGGCAAACGGCCCGAACGCGTCGAAGACATAGCTCGCAGGTCCGCCCGCCATCGGCTGGCGGCGCGCGAGTTTCCCGAACAGCAGCGCCAGCGCGACCGCGCCGAGCGAAGCCGCCAGCCAGCCGATGAGGGTGACGCTGCCTACCTTGGCGAGCGTGGCCGGCAGCAGGAAGATGCCAGAGCCGATCATGTTGCCCGCGACCACGATGGTTGCGAGGACCGGTCCCAGCTTGCGGTGACCGGCCACTAACTACTCACGGGCTGGCAGCAGCGCGTGACCAGCCCGCATTGGGCAGTGCCGGTTCGTTGCACTCGGGAATCAGCGAACGCAGCCGCCGGCCGAAGCTGCGCAAACAGACTTCGCCGTGAGCGAGCGGACCGACGCGATAGCTTCCCGACGCCATGCCCGACTGTACGCGCTCGATGAGCACGCGGTCTTCCGCATTCACCTGCCGGTTGATGCGCCAGTTGCAGTAGCGCGCCACGCGCATTTCGCGGCTCGCATCCGGCCGCGCGTAGCCGATCTCGCGGATCAGCGTTTCGGTGGGCGAGACCGGCAGCCACTGCATGATGTCGACCTGGTCGGGATACACGTCGAATGCGAAGTTCGGCCACAGCTTGAAGTACACCCAGGACCTGCGTTTGTCGGCTGGCAGATTTTCGGCCACGGGCAGGTACTTCTGGTACGTGCGCTCGACCCAGTTGCGCGAGGGTTTGTCCGAAAGTTCACCGGACAGCCGGTCGATCCACTCGCGCGCCTCGACCTTGTAAGTGGCACCAAACAACCGGGTGAGGCCGGGGTGCGCCACGGGAATGTGCAGGCCGTCCGAATAGTTGTCGCCGACGTTCTTCCAGTTCACTTTGCGCGGCCGCAGCGTGACGCGGCCAATGGGCTCGAGCTCCTCGAAACGATGCGGGGCGATTTCCCCATCGTATGGCGCCATCATCTGCGCGACCGTCGGGCCACCGCATTGAATGCGCGCGAACACGAAGCCGCGCCACATTTCCATCTCGACCGGCACCAGCGCTTCGCGCGCGATGTCGAGGTGCGGAAACGCCTCGCGGTTACCAACCGATGCGAGCCGGCCCTCGAGGTCATACGACCAGGCGTGATAGGGGCACACGATGCGGCGCGTGCAGTGCCCGCGCGGGCCATCGAGCAGGCGGGACGCGCGATGCCGACAGACGTTGTGGAACGCGCGCACGACGCCGTCGTTGCCGCGCAGGGCAAACAGCATCTCGCCGATGAAATCGAAACACTGGTAGTCGCCGGGATTCGGAATCTCGGACACGTGGCAGATGACCTGCCAGGAGGGGCGAAAGACGCGTTCGCGCTCGAGTGCCAGAAACTCGGTGTCGTTGTAGGCCCAAGACGGCAGCGAGAAATCGTCGGGCTGGGATTGACTCATGCAGCTTGATAACAAGACCGCGCGTGCGGCGCAACAGCACCTGCCACGGTGCGAATCAATGCTTGGTGTGCGAGGGCTCGCCGAACTGGGAGAAATCGGTGCGTGGCGGCGGCTGGGGCGCTGCGATCACGCTGCCGTCGCGCACTTTTTCGATGAGCTGCGACATGTCGTGATTGAGGGGGGCGTTCTGCGTGTTCAGCGTGATGCCCTTCTGCAGAAACCCGATACAGGCCGGGAAATCGTCGCGGATCAGTGCCTCTAGGCCGCGTTTGAACGCCTTCAAGGCCGTCGACTCTTCCAATTCCTCGAGCGGCGCCCAGATGGCGAGCGAATTGTCGGGCTGTGACATGGTGAGGTAGAGCAGTCCGAGTTGCAGGCGCGCGAAGTGCAGCTTGGGATCGATGTCGAGCGCGGTGCGCATCTGCGCCACGGCTTCGGTGTACTCGCGGCGCTGTGCGAGCTCGGCGCCGAGCAGATAACGCAGCTCGGCGTTGGCCGGGTCGCGGATGATGGCGGCTCGCAATCGCTGCAGTTCTGGGGAATCCATGTCGTCCGCGCAGGCTTGGAACTGGTGGCTAGCATAGCTCAGGGATTCCCCGGCGCTAGTCTCTTTCGTCCAGCAAACGGTGTTATGCAAAGCGCGGGATCCCGGCCGCGGGCGGACGCCGGGTTTCCGAATTCGGCACCCGGACCGTGCTGGCGCCCGCAAGGGCGCACGCCGCAGGCTGCGCGGTACCGGATTCCGATACTCCTCGCCACAAGGTTGTTAGGCCACCGCCCCGCGGCTATGGTCCGGCCGCCCGCGCGACACGCTGGACAAGGAGATCGAAATGGGGAAACCAAAGTGGTTAGCCGCGGCCGTGGCCGCATCGCTCGGCATCTCGGCCGCGCACGCCGACGACCGCGGCAGGATGTACATCACGCCGTTCGCCGGTTACAACCACCTGCGCATCGACAGTGGCAAGGTGTTCGACGAGGCGGAAACGATACGTTTCGACTCGTTGCAATTCGGCGCCACGGTCGGATATCGCGCACCCTTCGGCTTTGTGGTCGAGGTCGGGCGATCCAACGCGATTCACGCGGACATCTTCGACGAACACGGTGACTACCGGCTCACGCAGACGTTCGGCGCGGTCGGCTGGCAGGTGAACTTCGCCGAAGGTTGGCACTTGACGCCGCGCGTCGGGCGCGGGCGCTGGAATCTCGAGTCCGATCATCGCGTACTGCTCGATAGCGCGGGTGAGCGCCACTACGAGGTGAAAGGTTGGGACAACTTCTGGGAAGTTGCCCTGATGCGCGAAGTGAGTGAATCCTTCTCCCTGGGCGTCAATTTCAAGGACGTCGACCAGGAGTTCGGTCACTCACGCACCGGCGAATTCATGGTGCGGTTCGCGTTCTGATTTCAGGTGGCGGCGAGCGCCGCCGTTTCCCGGTCGAATGCGCCGGCCATTGGCTCGAGGCCGTATTTGCGCGCGACACGCGCGAGCGCCCGGCTGCGCCCGAGGGGATCGAGACCCAGTGACCACCAGATTTTCGGTTGACACTCGGGGCAGAACTCGAGCGGCTGGCGGTCGCGCTCCTCGGAGTGATTCGAGCCATTCATGCCGCATTCGTACGCGGTGCAGTGCCGGATGCCGAACATGTGGCCGGTCTCGTGCGCCGCCGTCTGGACGGTGCGAATGATGCAGAGTCGGCGCATCGCCTCGCGGTCGTCCGGATTTCCGTTGCGCGCCATTGACCAGACGCCGACACGATTCGTGAGCGAAGCCTGACCGAACACGAAGTTCCAGCCCGGGCCGGGCCACAGGTCCATGCCGGTAATGCCGAGCACCGCGGCGTCTTTCGGCTGGCGGCGCTTCATCAGCACGTCGTCCAGTACGTAGGTAGTCAGAAGCTGCTTCGGCGCGCGTTGATACAGCACTCGCTGCGCGTTGTCAGGGATAGTCGCTTGCCGCACAGGTGGATCGAACGCCAGAGTCAACCCGAAAAATGGCCGCAGGAAATCGCTCACAGCCTCGAGGACGGTCTTTTGGCCGGAGGTCATGAGACCGATGGGTACGATCCGCAGCGTGGAGTAAGTATCGATGGCGCGGCCGCTCGCTGCTTTCCGGAATTCCTGGTAACTCTGGCCGGGTTCCTTGTGTTCGGACAGCCAATCGCCCGCGCGAATGGGCAATTTCGCCTTGAACAATGACCTGATCCTGCCGGCGGCGATCGCGATGGGATCTGACGGCACTGCGGCGCCGGCCAGCGCCGGCGCGCATGCCATGAGCTTCAACAAGGAGCGGCGCGACGTCGCCATGCGGCGGAATAGCCTTTAGCTCAGCTCCCAACCCGCGCGGTACTTGCGCTTCAGCAGCGCGTCCGAGTCGGGCACGTTGGTGATCTTCATGCTCGCGCCGTCGTAGTCGATCTTCTTGCCGGCATTGAGCGCCGCCACACCTAACAACATGATCTCGGTGAGTTTTCCGGAGTATTCGAACGGGCTGGTGGTCTTCTGCGTGCCACGGATGGCATCCACCCAGTTCATCTCGTGACTCGTCTTGATGCGCTCGTATGTTTGCGCAGGTTTACCAATGGAGTCGTGCAGCGCCTTCGGCAGCAGCCGCGGGTTGAAGCCGTAAGTGTCGTGCAGCAGCTTGCCCTTGGTGCCGACGTACAACACGCCGCCACCCTTGTTGAATTCTTCTGCACCCATTTCCGCAGGTTTCGGCGGCGTGAGGCCGCCGTCGTACCAGGTCATCTTCACCGCCGGCCGCGATCCCTTGGCCGGGAATTCGTAATAAGTGGTGCACGCCATCGGGTAGGTGTCGTGGTTGTAGGGCGTGGATGTGGTTTCGATGCTGGTCGGGTAGTCGAGATCGAGCGACCAGAACGACGAATCGATGAGATGCGCGCCCATGTCGCCGATGGCGCCGACGCCCCAGTCGGTCCAGCCGCGCCAGTTGAACGGATGGTAGATAGGGTGATAGTCGACCTGGCGCGAGCAGCCGAGGAACAGGTCCCAGGCAAGTTTGTCCGGCGGGGAATACGTGCCGAAGGAACCGGCGGCCCGCGTCATGACGCCGTTCATGTTCCAGGGCAGGTCTTTCGCGTTTGCGGGCAGCGGGGCTGGGCGCGGAATCCCCTGCGGCCAGTAAGCGAGTGGGCGATTGGTCCAGACATGCACTTCGGTCACCGTGCCGATCGCGCCGGACTGGATGTATTCGTTGACGACGCGTGCATCGTCGGAGGAATGTCCCTGGTTGCCCATCTGCGTCTGCAGCTTGGTCTTGGTGGCACGCGCGGCGAGCACCCGGCATTCCTCCACCGACCAGGCGAGCGGTTTCTGCACGTACACGTGCTTGCCGAGATCCATGGCGGCGAGTGCGATCAGCGCATGCATGTGATCCGGCGTAGCGATCACGACGGCGTCGATGTTCTTCTGCTTCGACAGCATCTCGCGGTAGTCGGTGTAGCGCTTCGTCTTCGGGATCTGCGCCTTGAGGTCGGTCCAGGCCGTCACGTTCTGCTGCGCTTTTTCTTTCGCCGCCGGATCGGCAGCTTCGGTGACGCGCTGATTCGCCGTTACCAATTGTTTGTCGATGTCCGCGAAGCGGTTGTCGACGTATGACCAGTCCACGTCGCACATGGCGACGAGGTTCATGCTCGAGAGGGCCTGCAGGTTGGCGCGGCCCATGCCGCCGACGCCGACGGTCGCGATATTCACGCGGTCGCTCGGCGCGATGCGGCGCGACCTGCCGAGCACGTCGCGCGGGACGATAGTGAACGCCGCGGCGGCCGCGGCTGCCTGACCCAGAAACAAGCGGCGTGAACTCATGATCGACCCCCGTCGTGAAATGACGGCCGATTGTTCCACAAGCCGGGCCGCCGGGTCAGTCAGCCGGTCTCTACAGGTTGTTCGAGAGCGATTCCGGCCACTTCAAACCCACGGCGGAAGTCGCGGATGTGTTTGGCCATCCATTCCTGCGCCTGATCGCCGTCGCGCGCGCGGATCGCGGTCGAAATCCGCTTTTGCGCGGCTTCGATGCGGGTTGCGGCCTGCGGCACCTTGTCGATCAGCGCGCCGAGCGAGGGGATCAGCATCTGGACCAGCGGTTCATGCGCCAGCATGAACACGCCGTTATGCGTTGCCTCGCCGACCGCCCGGAAGAAGTCGGCGGTCTGCTCCACGGTGACGCCGGCGGCGACGATGGTCTCGATCCGGGCCAGGTCCTTCGGCTTGCGCTGTCGCGCGGCCGCGGCGGCGATCGGCGGCTCGAGCGCGGTGAGCGCTTCCCAGATGTCGTGGTAACTCACGTCATGCAGCGCCAGTGCGCGACTGACACCGGCGGCCACGTCCACGCGCGCGGGCCGCGTGACCATCATGAGTTTCGAGCCGCGTTCGCGCTTGAGCACGCCATTCGTCTCGAGCTCGCGCAGCGCCTCGCGCACCGTGCCGCGATGGACGCCGAACTGCCGTGCCAGCTCCGTCTCCGCCGGCAACCGCTCGCCGGCGTTGATCGTGCGGGCGGTGATTCGCTCGAGCAGTGCGGCCGCCACCTTGCGGTAGGCCGGCTCGACGCGGATGGGCGCGAACTCCGGCTGCACCGGGGTAGTTTGACGAGTGGTGGCGCTGCGCGCTGAGCTCACGAGGTCGTCTCGTATATCTCGCGGCCGATGAGCATGCGGCGGATCTCCTGCGTGCCGGCGCCGATCTCATAGAGCTTCGCGTCGCGCAGCAGGCGCCCCGCCGCGTAGTCATTGATGTAGCCGTTGCCACCCAGCGCCTGGATGGCCTGCAAACAATTCTGCGTGGCGGCTTCGGCGCCGAACAGGATCGCGGCGGCGGCATCCTGCCGCGAGCAGCGGCCCGCATCGCAGGCGCGGCCGATGGCGTACGAATAGGCGCGCGATGCATTCAGCGTGGCATACATGTCGGCGATCTTTGCCTGCATCAGCTCGAACGTGCCGACGGGTTGGCCGAACTGCTTGCGTTCATGAATGTAGGGCAACACCAGGTCGAGCGCCGCGGCCATCAGCCCCAGCGGGCCGCCGCCGAGCACGGCGCGTTCGTAGTCGAGCCCCTTCATCAGCACACCCACGCCGCCGTTCAGCTGGCCTAACAGGTTGGACTCGGGCACCAGGCAGTTCTCGAACACCAGCTCGCAGGTCGAGGATCCGCGCATGCCGAGCTTGTCGAGCTTCTGCGCCGTCGTGAACCCCGGCTGGCCTTTCTCGACGATGAATGCCGTGATGCCGCGCGCACCGGCGGCCGGGTCGGTCTTGGCATAGACGACCAGCACGTCGGCATCCGGGCCGTTGGTGATCCACATCTTGCGGCCGGTGAGGGCGTACGCGTCGTCACGTTTCTCGGCACGCAGCTGCATGCTGACCACATCCGAGCCCGCGCCTGGTTCGGACATCGCCAGCGCACCGACATGCACGCCGGAGACGAGTTTGGGCAGATAACGGTCGCGCTGCGCGTCGGTCGCATTGAGCGTGATCTGGTTCATGCACAAGTTCGAATGCGCCCCATAGGAGAGGCCGACCGAGCCCGACGCGCGCGAGATCTCTTCCATGACGACGATGTGCGCGAGGTAACCGAGGTTGGCGCCGCCCCAGCGCTCGGGCACGGTGATGCCTAACAGGCCGGCCTCGCCGAGCTCGGGCCACAGGTCGCGCGGGAATTCATTGCTGCGGTCGATTTCTTCCGCCCGCGGCGCGATGCGCTCGCGCGCGAAGCGGCGTGCGTGCGTGCGCACTTCGTCGATGACCTCGCCCAGGGCGAAGTCGAAATCGCAACGATCGAACAGGCTCATGTCGCTTGCCTTTGATTGTCTGGTTGTACTATTGTCCGACAATCATGCCGGTGATCGAATCCAATGTCGATAGGAAAAGCGCCGAATTCGCGGCCAATGAGGCCGCGCTGCGCGCCCTGGTGGCGGAGTTGCGCGCCCGCCAGGCCAGGGTCGGGGCGGGTGGCGGCGAGGCCGCCCGCGCCAAGCACGTGGCGCGTGGAAAATTGCTGCCGCGCGATCGCGTCGAGATGCTGCTCGATCCCGCCAGTCCGTTCCTCGAGCTGTCGCCGCTCGCGGCGTACGGCATGTACGGGGATGAGTCGCCCGGGGCGGGCATCATCACCGGCATCGGACGCATCGGCGGGCGCGAGTGCGTGGTCGTGTGCAACGATCCGACGGTCAAGGGCGGCACGTACTACCCCATCAGCATCAAGAAGCACCTGCGCGCGCAACGTGTGGCGGAAGAAAATCGCCTGCCCTGCGTGTACCTGGTGGATTCGGGCGGCGCGCACCTGCCGAGCCAGGACGAAGTGTTCCCGGACGCCGATCACTTCGGCCGCATCTTCTACAACCAGGCCAACATGTCGGCGGCGGGCATTCCGCAGATCGCGGTGGTCATGGGCTCGTGCACGGCAGGCGGCGCCTACGTCCCCGCGATGAGCGATGAATCCATCATCGTGCGCAACCAGGGCACCATCTTTCTCGGCGGCCCACCGTTGGTGAAGGCCGCCACCGGCGAGGTAGTTAGCGCCGAGGAACTGGGCGGCGGCGAGGTGCACGCGAAAATATCCGGCGTGGTCGATCATCTCGCAGAGAACGACAGCCATGCGCTCGGAATTGCACGCCGGATCATTGGCGGGCTGCCGGGTGACAAGGCCCCGGGGCCTGGAAAGTTCACGCCTCCTAGGTTTCCCGCCGAGGATCTCTACGGCATCGTCTCGGCCGATTCGCGCAAGCCTTTCGATGTGCGCGAGATCATCGCGCGCATCGTCGATGGCAGCGAGCTCGACGAGTGGAAGGAGCGCTTTGGCACCACGCTGGTCACCGGTTTTGCGCGTATCCACGGGATGCCGGTCGGCATCCTGGCCAATAACGGCATCTTGTTCTCCGAGTCCGCGCAGAAAGGCGCGCACTTCATCGAGCTGTGTTGCCAGCGCCGGGTGCCACTCGTCTTCCTGCAGAACATCACCGGGTTCATGGTGGGCAAGAAGTACGAGAACGAAGGCATCGCCCGGCACGGCGCGAAGATGGTCACCGCGGTCGCCTGCGCGCGCGTACCGAAATTCACTGTGATCATTGGCGGCAGCTTCGGCGCGGGCAACTACGGCATGTGCGGCCGCGCCTATTCGCCGCGCTTCCTGTGGACCTGGCCCAACTCCCGCATCAGCGTCATGGGCGGCGACCAGGCGGCGAATGTGCTGGCGACCGTGCGCCGCGACGCCATTGAAGCCAAGGGCGGGCAGTGGAGCAGCGCCGAGGAAAACGCCTTCAAGGCGCCGATCCGCGCGCAATATGAAGAACAGGGCAATCCGTACTACGCTACCGCGCGGCTCTGGGACGACGGCGTCATCGATCCGGTCGATACGCGCATGTGCCTCGCCCTGGGGCTGGCCATCGCCAACCAGCAACCAATCCCGGAGACGCGCTTCGGCGTCTTCCGCATGTAGCCGCCCATGACTAACTACAAGAACCTCGAGATCGAACAGCAGGGCGCGGTGCGCCGGCTGTGGCTCAACCGGCCTCAGGTGCGCAACGCGTTCAACGACGAGTTGATCGTGGAGATTGCGGCCGCGTTTGCCGATATCGAAGCCGCGACCGATACGCGGGTCGTGGTCGTCGCGGCGCGCGGGCCGGCATTCTGCGCCGGCGCGGATCTCAACTGGATGCGCGCCATGGCGGGCTTAGGTCATGCGGACAACCACAACGACGCGCTCAAGGTAGCGCGCATGTTCAACGCCGTGCACGCCTGTTCAAAACCAGTGATTGCGTGCGTGCAAGGCGACGCCTTCGGCGGCGGCGTCGGCCTGGTCGCCGCCTGCGATCTGGCGGTGTGCGTGGATTCCGCGAGCTTCATCCTTTCCGAGGTGAAGCTCGGCATCGTGGCGGCGACCATCTCGCCGCACTTGGTGCGTGCCATGGGTGCGCGCCAGGCCGCGCGCTACATGCTGACCGCGGAGAAGTTCTCGGCCACGCAGGCGCGCGAACTGGGTCTCGTGCATGAGGTCGTTGCAGCGGCCGCGCTCGAATCGCAGGTCGAAAGCCTGGTGAATTCCCTGCTGGCCGGCAGCCCCGCGGCGCTCGCGGCGACCAAGCGCCTGCTGGCAGACGTCGTCGAAACGCCGGTTGACGACGTATTGCTCGCCGCCACGGCGAAGTGCATCGCGGATGCGCGCGTGTCGCCCGAAGGGCGCGAAGGCATCGCCGCGTTTCTCGAAAAGCGCGCGCCGTCCTGGGCGCCCAGGAAGTAGCCGCGCCCATGTTCGCCAAGATCCTCATCGCGAATCGCGGCGAGATCGCCTGCCGCGTCGCGCGCAGCGCGCAGCGGTTGGGAATTCGCACCGTCGGGGTCTTTTCCGATGCCGATGCGAATGCGGCGCACGTGGCCGCCTGCGACGAGGCCGTTCATATCGGCGGCCCGCGACCGCAGGAAAGCTACCTGCGCGGCGACGTCATCCTCGCAGCCGCGCAGCGCATCGGCGCCGAGGCCATTCATCCGGGCTACGGATTTCTCTCCGAGAACGCGGAGTTTGCCGCCGCGTGCGCGCGCGCCGGCATCGTGTTCATCGGGCCCTCCGCGAAGGCCATCGCAGCCATGGGCTCGAAATCCGCGGCGAAGACATTGATGGAGAAGGCGGGAGTCCCGCTGACGCCGGGATATCACGGCGACCGCCAGCAACCGGACTATCTGCAAACGCAGGCCGAACGCATCGGTTTTCCCGTGCTCATCAAGGCGGTCGCGGGCGGCGGTGGCAAAGGCATGCGGCGCGTCGATGCCGCGGCGGATTTCGCGGCCGCGCTCGCGAGCTGCCAGCGTGAAGCCGCGGCGAGCTTCAAGGACGAGCGCGTACTGGTCGAGAAGTATGTGACGCCCGCGCGGCATATCGAAGTGCAGGTGTTCGGCGACATTCACGGCAACGCGGTCTATCTATTCGAGCGCGATTGCTCGGTGCAACGCCGGCACCAGAAGGTGATCGAGGAAGCGCCGGCGCCGGGGATGACGCCCGAGCGCCGCCGGCGCATGGGCGAGGCGGCGGTCGCGGCCGCGCGCGCGGTGAACTACGCCGGCGCAGGCACCGTCGAGTTCATTGCGGCGCCGGACGGTGGGTTCTATTTCATGGAGATGAACACGCGCCTGCAGGTGGAGCACCCCGTCACCGAAATGATCACCGGCCTCGACTTGGTTGAATGGCAACTGCGGGTCGCAGCCGGTGAGCCGCTGCCCGCGAAGCAGGACGAACTCACGCTCGAGGGTCACGCCCTCGAAGCGCGGATTTACGCCGAGGATCCGGCCCGGGAATTTCTCCCTTCGATCGGCACGTTGACGCACCTCGCGACGCCGCCACTGTCCGCCGACGTACGCATCGACACCGGTGTCCGGCAGGGCGATGAGATCACGCCTTACTACGATCCGATGATCGCGAAGCTCATCGTGCGCGGCGCGACACGGGCGCAGGCGATCGCCCGCATGCGCGCTGCGCTGCTGCAATACGAAGTCGTGGGCGTGACGACCAATATCGAATTCCTCGGCCGCCTCATGAGCGCCCCATCGTTCACCGCCGCGAACCTCGACACCGCGTTGATCGAACGTGAGCGCGCGCACCTGTTTCCACCGCTTGCGCCCGCACCGGCACTGGCCTGGAACCTGGCCGTGCTGGCGTACGTGCTTGCGCAACGCGATACGCCGGATTCGTCACCCTGGAGCGGGCAGGGAGGCTGGCGGCTCGCGGCTGCGGGCCGCCGGCGCTGGAAATTCCGCAGCGGCGAGTCGACCGCGGAGGTTGCCGTTCTCATCGCGGGCCACTCGATCTCGGTCGAGATCGGCCAGCAAGCTAGCGTTCTTTCGGGCGCACTCGAGGCGGGCACCCTGAGCGCCGATGTCGATGGTGTGCACTTGTCGGCCCGCGTCCGGGTACTGGGCAACACGATCCATCTTTTCATGGCCGGGATTCACCACGCCTTTGAATGGCTGGATCCCTATCTACCACCGATCGATGCCGTCGACCGGCACGGTGGTCTGACGGCGCCGATGCCGGGCCGCGTGATCGCCATACTGGCGAAGGTGGGCGACAAGGTTGCGCGCGGAACGCCGCTCATCGTCATGGAGGCGATGAAAATGGAGCACACGATGAATGCGCCAGCGGCAGGTCGGATCGCCCGCATACTCTGCCAGGTGGGCGAACAGGTGAAGGAAGGCGCCGAACTGCTGGTGCTCGACGATCCGCCGGCGCCCTCGAAATAGACGAGGCGGCATGGAACACAATCCGTACGCCGCTCCGCGATCCATAGTCGCCGACGTCGCAGTCCCGGCAGGGAAACGTCCGCGATCGGTCAGCGCCGCACTCGTGCTCCTGGGCATCGCACTAGCGTTCGAGGTCTGGGACGCGATACCCGCATTGCGACAGGTGAGTGTCGGCGAGCTGTCCGTTCTGGGTTTCATCTACCTGGTGATCAGGTTGTCGGTGCTCATCTGGATCTGGACACGGATCGCACGCGGAAACAATTGGGCGCGGTATACGGCGCTCGTGTTCACCCTGCTTGCGCTGGCGATCTACTTGTTCAACCTCTGGTATATGCTCTCCAGCTTGCCACCCACGAGCAAGTACGCGCCCGATGTTCGGGCAATCATTGTGAGCGCCTCGCTGATCTTGTTCGAGCTGGTGGCGCTCTATCTGCTGTTCTTCCCGGGCACGGACTGGTTCAGATCGCGTGCACGGTAGTATCGCGCGCATGCCGCAATTCGGATCACGGGATATCTATGGAGTGATCGAACACCGTGGCTGGTTGCCCTGGGGCGTACTCGCACCGTTTCTCGCGCTGGCATTCGTCATCGCCGGTGTCTTGTCCGGAACGAAACTCATCGAACCCTTCGTGGCGGTGGATCGGCTCGGCAACCCGCTCGACGCCGTGGCCTTGCTCGCCTTCACGCTCGTGCCGTTTGGCTTGCTGATGTCGATCCTTCTGGCGTGGGTGCGGTTCGTAGAGCGCCGTTCGTTCGCATCGATCGGGCTGTGCGGCGAACGCAAGCTGCGGACCTTTCTCGCAGGTCATGCGATCGGCATGGGCAGCATCATCGGCGTCGTTTTGCTGATCGCGCTGTGCGGCGGGCTCGGTCGCACGGGCGATCCGACCGCCTGGTCGTCTCCAGCTTCGTTGCTGTCGATCGCTTTGTTGCTGTTGGGCTTCGGCCTGCAGTCCAGCGTCGAAGAATTGCTGTTCCGCGGCTGGCTGCTGTCGGTGCTCGCGAATAAATTCAATGTGTTGGTGGCAGTAATTGTGAGCTCGGTGTTGTTCGCGCTGCTGCACTTCTCGCCGGGCGAGCGCTGGCTCGTCTCCGTGTGCGATTTCGCATTCGGAGTATTCACGTGCGCGTGGGCGCTGCGCACTGGCAGCATCCTTGGTGTGATGGGCTGGCACGCGGGATGGAACTGGCTGCTCGCCGTCGGTTTCGGATTGCCGCTGACCGGCATCGACGTCGGCATTCCGGCGCTGGTGGTGGATCTCGAGCCGAGCGGCCCGGCCTGGCTCACGGGTGGAGCGGAAGGGCCCGAGGGCAGTGTGCTGTGCCTCGCGGTGTTTTCCGTGGCCACCGCCTGGCTGCTGTTCGCGCCGCGGCGCCCTGGTCAGGTCGGGAAATCCAGCATTGCGTCCTGAACGCTCGCGGCCTTGCCGGGGGCGTACGTCGCGCCCATGCCGCCGCCCGTATAGATGAATCCCACCAGGTGATCGTCGGCCGCAAAGCCCAGCGCTCGCTTCACGTCGGTGTCATAGGCGGCTTCGCCGGTTTTCCACGCGGCCGCGTAACCGAGCGTATGCAGGGCTAACAGGATGTTCTGGGCCGCGGAACCGGTCGCGAGCAACTGCTCGATCGCCGGCACCTTGGTGCCCGGCACGATGCGGCAGGCGACGATGATGATCAACGGTGCACGCATGGCCTTGTCGCGCTCGCGTTGCAGATCGCCCTCGCTCAAGCCCGGAATGCGCCGCAGCGCCGAGGCCGCCAGCAGGTCGCCGAACTTCCGGCGCTGATCGCCTTCGACCAGCATGAATCGCCACGGGCGCAACCGGCCGTGATCCGGTGCGCGCACCGCCGCGTGCAGCACGGTCGCGAGGTCTTCCTTGCTGGGTGCGGTGTCGCCGTAGGTCTTCGCGGTGCTGCGCGTGTTGAGCGCTTCGAGTGCGTCCACGGTCAGACCAGCGAGTGGTAGACGTTCTGCACGTCGTCGTTCTGCTCGAGCGTGTCGATCAACTCGAGCACCTCGGTGGCCTGCGCTTCGGGTAGTTCGACGGGCGTCGCGCAGATGAATTCGTGCGTGGCCGAGATCGGGTGAATGCCGCGTTTCTCGAGTGCTTCCTGCATGTGGCCGAACTCCGGGAACAGGCAGCGCGCGACGATCTGCGGTTCACCTTTCTCGCCGGTGCTGTCGCCCATCTCGTCGAGCCCGTGGTCGATGAGATATAGCTCGAGGTCGTCGTGGTCGATGCCCTCGGGCTTCAGACGGAACACGCCCATCTTGCGGAACTGGAATGCGACACTGCCGGTGGTGGCGAGGTTGCCGCCACCCTTCGAGAAGATGGCGCGCACCTGCGCGACCGTGCGTGTGGGGTTGTCGGTAGCTGCTTCGACGATCACGGCGACGCCGTGCGGCGCGTAACCCTCGTAGATGATCTGCTCGTAAGCCGTCGCATCTTTGCCGGAGGCGCGCTTGATCGCGGCCTCGACCTTGTCTTTCGGCATGTTGATGTTGCGGCTGTTCTGCACGGCGCGGCGCAACGCGGGATTCGAATTGGGGTCGGTGCCGCCGGCTTTGACGGCGATGTTGATGTCTTTGGAGATGCGCGCGAACTGCTTGGCCATGCGGTCCCAGCGCGCGAACATCGTGTGCTTTCTTACTTCGAAGATGCGTCCCATAGGGCGCGAATTCTGGCAGCAAACCGCCGTTTGGCAAGGTTAAAGAGGGCGGAAAAGGCGGCTGGCGCGCTTCGAGGTCTTGAATTTCTCGCGGAGAGAGCGCGCTTGAAAAAAATGAAGACATTTTTTTCGCGGTCCCTTGCCCGCGCTGCGCTGACGTGAGGGTTGGTCAGCGCCAGCCTGGGAAGAATCACGCAGTCATCGCGACGCGCGGGCTGCGGCGCTCTCTACGCGAGAAATTCAAGACCTCGAAGCGCGCCAGCCGCCTTTTCCGCCCGCATTTCATTGCCAGGCGGCGCTTGGCTGCCAGGGACGCGGAGACAAGAGTAAGAGAAGAGCGCGAGAAATCGGCGCTTCGCTTGTTAGTGCGAAGAGGCGGGAGGCGGGACGTCGCGGACGGGGATGGCGATGTTGCAGACGTCGATGTGGGCGGCGGGCGTGGTGAACCAGTCTTCGCGGCGGTTGCGGCGTGCCTCGAGGAACTTGGTGAAGAGCGGCGTGTCGGTGCGCAGGACTTCGAGGGCGGTGCGTTCGGACTCCGGGATGTCGGAGGCGAGGCGGATCGATTTGATCGGCGTGCGCTGCTCGGGCTTTTCGTAGAAGCCGAGTGCGCCGGTGCCGCGCGGCAGCGAAGACAGCAATTCCATGCCGCGCAGGACGCGGCCAACGGTGACGATGTTGCGATCGAGGTGCCGTGGGGCCTGGCCGATCACCACGTAGAGTTCGGTGCCGCTGCCGTTGTCCGGCGGGTTGTCGCGGCCGATGCCGACCACGCCGTAGCAATGCGTCAGCCACGTGGATCCGGGCGGTTTGCGATCGACGCCCGCGGCAAAACCTTCGATCCAGCCCGTCTCCGGCGCGTAACCGTCGGTGTCGGGTAGTTTGACGAAAGGGTCGCGTTTTCCGAACGGGGAGACCGATTCATCGGGAAGCCTGCCAGTCGGCGGCTCGATCTTGCGCGTCTGATCGACATCGCCCCACTGCACGACGTAGTTGTCCTGCACGCGCGCTACCGGCAAGCCGTCATAAAACTTTTCAGTGACGAGCCGCTTGATGGCAGCGATGTGCTGCGGGGCGAACCGCGGAGCCAGTTCGATGATGATCCGCCCCGCCGCGAGATCCATGTACAGCGTGGTGGCGGGAGCGGGGCGGCGCCAGTCGGAGGCCTGCGCGGATTCCAGCACCTGCGCCGTCGTCAGCGGCTTCTCGCGGTTCGCAGGTTCAGCTGCGAACGCCAGCGGGGAGAACGCGAGCAGCGAAGCCGTGACAATGATCTTCATTGTCAGTACTTGTGTTCGCCGATGCGCAGCGTGTTCGTCGCGATGCGCACTTCGATGAGGAACATCAGGAATGCGGAAGATAGCAATACCATCGAGGCCACGAACATGAACGCGATGACGCCGCCCACCGACATGCTGGTGAACTCGCTCGCAAACAGCAGCGTGACGACCAGCGTCGTAAGCAGTGCGGAGCCGGTGGAAAGGGCGATGGCGATGTTCATGTATCGCGACCGCCGCCAGATCACGCGCAGGTCTTTGTCGATGCGCTTGAGTTTGGCCTCGTTCGGCGCGTGTTCGCGCTGATCTTCGAGCAGGCGCGCCCGATCGACGATGCGCGCGAGCCGCTGCGTGAGCATGCTGAGCGTGATGCCTACGCCCGAGATCAGGAACACCGGGCCGAGCGCCAGCTGGATCAGGTGCGCGACGTTTTCGGTTTGCAGATCGACCCCGGTCATGGGGCGGGAGTCTGCCACAATTCGACCCTGTTCGAGATAGTCGCGGATGTCCTGAACTCGCCGGCGCGCGAACTGTCGGATTCCATTACCTAACAACGGGTGGCTCGCCATGATTCGCACCGTCATCTTTTCCATCGCGCTGATCATCGCCGCCGCGGTCCTGGGTTTCCAGGTCAAGCAGGTCGGCGGCGGGCGCGAAACCATCTCCGTTAAGGGTCTCGCGGAAAAGCCGATCAAGGCCGACCGCGCCGAATGGACGGTGGGTCTGCAGGTCAAGGGTGCGAGCAATGCCGATGCGCTTGGCAAGCTGCGCAAGGAAAAGCCGGCGCTCGACCGGTTCCTGGCCAGTGCGGGGTTCAACCCGGCGGCGTTGACCGAATCCAACGAGGCGGTCGAAGCTAACTACGAGCAGGTGGAAGGCAGCAACGGCAACATGCGCTCGGTGCAGCAGGGCAACGTCGCGCGGCTTTCGGTCACTGTCAACACGACGGAGATCGGCAAGATCATCGCCGCCACCAAGGGCATCGTGCAGTTCGAAGCCGACGGCCATCCGGTCACCTATGGGCAGGCCCAGTTCCTGGTCTCGAACCTCGAAGACGTGAAGATGTCGCTGATCGGCGCGGCGATGCGCAATTCGCACACACGCGCGGAAGAATTCGCGAAAAACGGTGACGTGAAGGTGGGATCGATGCGCTCGGCCTCACAGGGCGCGTTCTACATCCTGCCCGCCGGCGCCGATTCCGATGTCAGCGACTGGGGCGGTACCTGTGACAAGACCACGGTCGACAAGATCGCGCGCGTCGTGGTCACGGTGGACTACGGGATCGACCGCTGACCGGCGATAAGCGACTCGATCGCGTCTACTGCTGATCCCGTGCGCGGCGGCCGCGCGTTGCGCGCCGGTTTCTCGCCGGCACATCCGCCTGCAAGCCGCTCTTCAGGTCTTCCGTCCGGCGTGGACCGCAGCGCCGGTCTTCGAAGTGGCGATACGAGCACTTACAGCCGGCGCGATTGGGGCAATCCGCCAAAGGGAGCAGGGGCGCCTCACCCGACAGATACCGCACGTTGCGGCGCATCGTGGCCGCGGCGCAGCTCGTGGCATGGAGCACCACGGTAACGGCATGCCAGCGGGAGGGCGGCTTTTTCACGATATTCAGCCTACGGCCGCAACCGCCGCTGACCAAAGCCGCGCGCGGTGGTTCTGTGACTAACAACCTGCGATAAGGTTAAACCCGCCCGGTCGCGGTGGGAATTCCGCCGAATCCGTCACACAGTGCGCCCAATCGGTGCGGCTCCGCAGGCGGCTAACGGCTATCTACGGTGCGGCGCCCCCGCGCCGCGCGACGATTGCGTTCCACCGCTTCCGGTTGCGCATTGCGCGGTAGATCGTCGGTGCGCCGCGGGCCCTCGCGGCGGTCCGTGTAGTGGCGATAGGTGCAGGGGCAGGTCTCCGGCCGGTCGCAGCCTGGCAGGGGCAGTGCCGGCGCCTCGCTCGCCAGGAAGCGCTCGCGACGGCACAACGTGGCCAGCGCGCAGCTGGTGCCTTGCAGTCCGACTTTGACCGCATGCCACTTGGTGGGAATGGTGTTCATCGTAAGCGTCCCCTGATGCAGAAGCCGCACCCTAAGTCGAACCGGACGCGCGCGAAACCCGCGGCGCGTGAGCGCAGCGCGGTTTCGTGACACCGGGACGGCGAAGAAGTTAAACGCGCGCGGGCGCGTCTCGAATTCCGGGCAATCGGTCACAACGCAGCGCCCCGAAGGGCGCGGCATATGACAGATCCCGTCTTACGCCAGCAACGCCTCGTCGACGCGCGAGGCGCGCTTGCGCTCGTGCTCGAGCAGCATGCGCTTGCGGATGCGGATGCTCTTCGGCGTGATCTCGGCGAGCTCGTCGTCGGCGATGAACTCCACCGCGTATTCGAGCGTGAGCTCGATCGGCGGCGTCAGGATCAACGCGTCATCCTTGCCGGCGGCGCGGACGTTGGTGAGCTTCTTGGTCTTGATCGGGTTCACGACGAGATCGTTCTCGCGCGAGTGGATGCCGATGATCATGCCTTCGTACACGGCCTCGCCGTGCGACACGAACAGACGTCCACGCTCCTGCAGCGAGAACAGCGAATACGTCACGGCGTGGCCGGGTTCGCTGCTGATCAGTACGCCGTTGTGGCGATCGGGAATGTCGCCGGCGAGCGGCGCGTAGCCGTCGAAAATATGGCTCTGGAGGCCCGTGCCGCGCGTCGCGTTCATGAACTCGGTCTGGAAACCGATGAGTCCGCGCGCGGACACGCGGTACTCGATGCGCACGCGGCCGCGGCCGTCGTTCGACATGTCCTTGAGCTCGCCCTTGCGTCGGCCCAGCGCTTCCATCACGCCGCCCTGGTGGTTCTCGTCAATGTCGACGGTCAGCGCCTCGTACGGTTCGTGCACGACGCCGTCGATGGTCTTGGTGAGCACGCGGGGTTTGCCCACGGCGAGCTCATACCCTTCGCGGCGCATGTTCTCGATGAGGATCGTCAGGTGCAGCTCGCCGCGGCCGGACACGCGGAACACGTCGGCGTCGCCGGTCTCGTCCACGCGCAGCGCGACGTTGCTCTCGAGCTCGCGCATCAGGCGTTCGCGGATCTGGCGGCTGGTGACGAACTTGCCTTCCTTGCCCGCGAGCGGCGAGGTATTCACCTGGAAACTCATGACGAGCGTGGGCTCGTCGACGGAAATCGGCGGCAGCGCGTCCGGATGGTCGACGTCGCAAATGGTGTAGCCGATGTGGACGTCTTCGATGCCGGTGACCGCGACGATGTCTCCGGCCACGGCTTCGGCGACCGACTCGCGGGCCAGGCCCTTGAAGGAAAGTACCTGCTGGATCTTCGCGGTGCCGTGATCTTCGCTGCCGTTCCACAGCTGGATCGTCTGGCCGGCCTTCACCGTGCCGCGGCGGATGCGGCCGATGCCGATGCGTCCGACGTACGAGTTGTAGTCGAGCGTCGAGATCTGGAACTGCAGCGGCGCCTCGGGCTCGCTCTTGGGCGCCGGCACGTGGTGCAGGATGGCTTCGTACATCGCGCGCATGTCGGGCTCGCGGCGCGTGTGATCCGTGCTGGCCCAGCCTTCGAGGGCCGAGCAATAGATGACCGGGAAGTCGAGCTGACGATCGGTTGCGCCTAACTTGTCGAACAGTTCGAAGGTCTGATCGACGACCCAGTCGGGGCGCGCGCCCGGACGGTCGATCTTGTTCACGACGACGATGGCGTTGAGGCCAAGCGCCAGCGCCTTGCGCGTGACGAAGCGCGTCTGCGGCATCGGGCCTTCGACCGCGTCCACGACCAGCAACACGGTGTCGACCATCGACAATACGCGTTCGACTTCGCCGCCGAAGTCGGCGTGCCCGGGCGTGTCGACGATGTTGATACGGGTGCCGCCGTACTCAATGGCGCAGTTTTTTGCCAGGATCGTGATGCCACGTTCCTTTTCGATGTCGTTCGAGTCCATGACGCGCTCGGCGATCTTCTCGTGAGCGGCGAAGGTGCCGGACTGACGCAGCAGGCAGTCGACCAGCGTGGTTTTGCCATGGTCGACGTGCGCGATGATCGCGATGTTACGGATCGGGCGATTTGCCATACAACTCAGGGGCTTACGCGGGAAGGGAGGGGCGCAGGCCAGGTTTCGGGGGCGCGCAGAGTAACAGAGGGGCGGTTAAACGCCAAAGACACCGTCGGCGATGCGCCAATTGCCGGTTTCGGGGCTTCCAGGGGCTCGCGCAGGGCGCGCGAGAACAGCGTCACTCGGGCTGGGGTTTCCAGTCCGGGAAGTTCTTGGCAACGTGCCGCTGCTCGCGGATCACGTCGTAACTGGTGGGACCGCGCGACAGTTTGAGCACGACGAATTTGTCGTCGATGCGCAATACCGTGCCGGTCACGGTGCAGCGCACGCCGGCGGTCAGCACGAGGGTGCCCTGGATGCGCTCGGCGACGGGGAATTCGTTGCTGGTGGCATGCAGCCGCAAACCGCCCTCGGAGATCTCGCCGACGGTGTAGTTAGTCCCACCGACGGCCAGGATCGCGCCGCTCATGACGGGATATGGCAGCCGGAAGAATTCCCGGCGGCTGCTGAGCTTGGGCATGCGATAGGTGGTAGCCACGGAAATGACGATACGGGCAAACCCTTAACCTTGCTATCGGGGAGTTCCGCATGGAGTTCACGTTTTGAGGCTGAGCGGATTTCGACCGCACAAGGATTGCCGCCCCAGTGCCAAATGCTTCAAATAATGCCGGTCAAATGGGGGCCGTCCACGTGCCGGACGGCCCCCCGGGGTCTTTCAAACGAGGCAACTCACCAGTTGTAGGTCATCCGGGCATACACGAAGCGGCCGTTGAAGCCGTAGGGCGAATACCGCGAATACGCGAGCGCATTCGTGGCATTGAGGTTCGCCACGCCACCCGGCGGATTCGGCACCACCCGGGCAATGGGCAGCCGATCCGGATACTGGTCGAACAGGTTGTCGGCACCGATGGCGAAGCCGAGCTTGTCTTCCAGTAGTTTGGCCGTGAGCGCGAAGTCCACCAGCCAATCGGGCTGGATCTGCAGATCGCGGACGGCCTCCTGGCCGGCGGCGATTTCCGGCGCGGTTGGCACGCCCGGCTCGACTACATTGCCGTAGCGCGTGCCCTTGAGATTCACGCCGAAATTCATGCCGCCGAGCGGAATGCTCCAGTCGACGCCGAGATTCACCTTGCTCTCGGGCGTACCCTCCTCGAAGCTCAGCGTGTTGATACGCGCGAACAGCACGGGCGGCGTGCACGGCGCCGGCTGGCCGTTGCAGATGTTGTTGATGACGTTCGTGCTCGGCACCTTTTCCACTTCGGTGTCGTTCCAGTTGCCGGCGGCAACGAACTCGAACTTGCCCGCGCGCTCCGTTCTCCACAAATAACGCGCTACTAGATCGATGCCCTCCGTCTTCGTCTCCACGCCGTTGATGAAGAAGCGTGCGACGGTCGCGCCGAGCGGCGAGATGAGCGCGGCCACCTGCGGCGTGTTGAGGTTTTCCGACAGCACGATGCGATCGCGGATGTCGATGCGATACGCGTCGATGGTTGCTTCGAAGCCGCCGAAACGCAGCACCGTGCCGAGCGAGTAGTTGCGCGACTTTTCAGCATCGAGTGGCTGCGCGCCGAGCGTGATGGCGACCTCGGACGTGGCGGGGAAGGTGCCGACCTCGAACGGGATGCCACCGATGAAGTTGGTCGCGGTCGAGGTGAAGAACTCCTGCTGCAGTCCGGGGGCGCGGAAGCCGCTGGACACTGCGCCGCGCAGCGCAAACGAGTCGGTGAGGTCGAAGCGTCCGGCCAGCTTGCCGGTCACGGCGGACCCGAAGTCCGAATAGTGCTCGCCGCGCACCGCGACGCTGCCAAGGAACCGCTTCGCCAGCCGCGCTTCGACGTCGACGTATGCACTGTACGAGGTGCGGTGTTCGTCGAGTTCGTTGCCGGGCTGGAACCCCGGGAAGCCCTGCGCACCTGCCGGCGCGCCGACGATGGGCCCGCGGTCATACGAGGCGGGTTCGCCCGCTTCGATGCCGTAGCCCTCGCGACGCGCTTCGACACCCAGCGCCACGTTGAGAGGCTCGGGCAGATTGCCGATTTCGAAGCCGCGCACGATGCTCGCATTGAAGGTGAACTGGTCGTAGTTCATCTCGCCCGCGTCAAAGCTGGTCTGCGAGTCCGCACCATATGACACGTTGAGACTGTGCTCGACGCCGTACCCCACGGTGTTGGATCCGTAGACCAGGCTCATGTCGGCATCCCAGCCCGCGAGCTTGCCGCGCACGCCCCAGCCCAGTGCAATGTCGTCGATGTCGGTGGTGATGAGCGGCAGGAAGCCGTCCGGGTAGATAGCCGGGACGTTGCGCACATCGTTGAAGATGCGCGGAAAGGCCGCCGAATTGCCGTCGCGGTTCTGATAGCCCGCCCAGCCGTAGAGGCTCCAGTCGTTGCCGAGCGGTATGCCCGCATTGATGTACCCGGTGATGTCGCGCACGTCGGCGTCGCCGTAACGCGAGGTGACCGGCGAGCCCGGCACGCGATTGTCGAAATCGCCGCGGCTGGTGGGATCGCGATCGCGATACTCCGCCGATAGCGTGAGGAAGCCTTCGTCGCCGAGCGGCAAGCCGACCCAGCCCGAGGCGGTGGTGGTCGCGCCGTCGTCCTCACGACGCGAGCCGCGCTCGGTCTCGACATTGGTGTCGTATTGACCGTAGGTCAGCGACGCGTTGCCGCCTTCGCGCGCTTCGCGCAGGCGCAGGTTGATCACGCCCGCGATGGCGTCCGAACCGTATTGCGCGGAAGCGCCGTCGCGCAGCACTTCGACGGTTTCGATGGCGGCCAGCGGAATGGCGTTCAGATCGACGGCGGCCGAACCGCGGCCGACCGAACCGTTCACATTGACCAGCGCGGATTGATGGCGGCGTTTGCTGTTCACCAGCACGAGCGTCTGATCCGGCGCCAGGCCGCGCAGCGTAGCGGGGCGGATGTGATCCGTTCCGTCGGTGATCGACGGCCGCGGGAAATCGAGGGACGGTGCCGCGCTCGACAGTGCTTCGGCAAGCTCCGTCGAGGCCGTCGATTGCAATCTGCTGGCCGACAGCACGTCGACGGGCGCGAGCGAATCGAGTCGCGTGCGGCCCACGGCGCGCGTGCCCGTGACCACGACTTCGTCGATGTCGTCATCGGCCGCAGGCGCGGCCGCATCCTGGGCCAGGAGCGTGCCGCTGGCGCTGAGGCCGAGTGCGGCGCCGATGGCGGCGCGCAGGGTGAATGTACCGAACCGTTTATTGTGTTTCATCGAAACTCCTTCCTTAGATAGCGGGCGGCGACCGACTCTAGACCATCGGCCACCAGGTACTTGTAAGCATTTGTGCTCGGCTTATGCCGGCCGCGCAGGCGACGCGCGCCTATGTAGAATGCCTACCCGTGCGATTTTTCAAATCCGACAACACCGCCGCGGTCAGCGACGAAATCCTGCGCGCCATCGGCGCAGCTAACAATGGCGCAGCTCTCGCCTACGGCGCGGACCGCTGGTCGGATGCGCTCGATGCGGTGTTCGGCGAGTTCTTCGAAACACCGGTGCGCGTGTTCGCCGTTTCATCGGGCACCGCCGCAAATTCGCTCGCGCTCGCCACGCTGTGTCCACCCTGGGGCACGGTGCTCACGCACGCCGAAGCGCACATCGAGCGCGACGAATGCGGCGCGCCGGAATTCTTCACCGGCGGCGCCAAGCTGTCGTTGATCGATGGAGCCGGTGCGAAGATCACGCCTGAGGATTTCACCGCGCGACTCGCATGGTTCGAACCGCACGTGCACGGCGTGCAGCCGCGCATGGTGTCCATAACACAGGCTACGGAGCGCGGGGCCATCTATTCGCCGGACGAGATTCGCGCACTTTCGGACATCGCGCGCGAGCGCGGCATGACCGTACACATGGACGGCGCGCGCTTCGCGAATGCGGTCGTGGCTCAGAAATTCTCCCCCGCCGAACTCAGCTGGAAGGCCGGCGTCGACGTATTGTCGTTTGGTGTCATCAAGAACGGGGGCATGAATACCGAAGCCGTCGTGTTCTTCGATCCGACCCGTGTGGGTGACTTCGAGTTCCGCCGCAAGCGCGCGGGACAACTCGCCTGCAAGGGGCGATATGCTGCGGTGCAGCTGACTACCTACCTGGAAAGCGGCATCTGGCGCCGCAACGCCGAGCGCGCGAATCGCCTCGCGGCGCGCGTTGCCGCAGCCGCGCCGCACCTGCTGAGCGAACCGTTCGCCACCAACCAGGTGTTCATGAGGCTGGGCGATGAGCGCATCGCCGCGCTGTCGAAAGAGTTCGGGTTTTATCCCTGGGGGCCGGCAGGTTCTGGCGAAGCGCGCTTCGTGTGCTCCTGGGATACGCCCGAAGAGGATGTCGACGCGCTGTGCGCGGCGCTCGAGCGGCTGCGCTAGTTAGCTTCTTCGATTAGCGCCGGAACATGAAGTAGGCGGCTCCAATCAAACAGAGCCCTGCCCAGAGAAAGTCGAGCTTGAGCGGCTGCTTCATGTAGAAGAACGCGAATGGCACGAACACGGCCAGCGTGATGACTTCCTGCATCACCTTGAGCTGGCCGAGCGACAGCGTCGTGTAGCCGATCCGATTCGCCGGCACCTGCAGCAGGTATTCGAACAGCGCGATGCCCCAGCTCACTAGAGCTGCGATGACCCAGGGCTTCGCCGCCATGTTCTTGAGATGTGCGTACCACGCGAACGTCATGAACACATTCGAGACCACGAGCAGTCCCGCGCTCTGCATCCACGCCGGCACGTTCACGCGCCTTGTGCCTGCCTGAGCGTTGCAAGCTCGGCGCGCAACGCCGCCACTTCGGCTTCGAGCGCGGCGACACGCGCGGTGAGCTCTGTCTTGGTCGGGCCCGCAGGTCCGGCTGCGCTGACCGTGGCGTCGGCGGCGGGCTCATCGCCCGTGGCAACCGTGACGGACTCCGGCAGCTCTTCGAACAATTGCGCCCAGCGCGAGTCGCGCCGGCCGGCCTCGCGCGCGAGCCGCGCGACCAGCGCACCATCCGGACGCGCGGCGAGCGTGGCAAGCACGGATTCGATGACGCCCGGGTCCGGCAGCTCTGCCAGGCGCGGCACGCGCGCGCGCAGTTCACCCGGGGTCTGCGGCCCGCGCAACAGCAACTCGCAGATGATGGCGGTTTCCTGGGGCGTGAACTTGAGGCTGCCGAATTCCGTGTTGCAGAAGATCTGCTGATATTTGGGAACCCGACTGCCAAAACCTGATTTCTCCACGACGAAGTGCCGACGGGCCAGCCCATCGACGACGAACTTGACGGTAGGTTCATCCAGCTGGAGCAAAGGTTCCCGGTTGCTCTTCTGATTGCACGCATTGACCAGTGCATTGAGCGACAACGGGTACTGATCCGGTGTGGTGATCTTTTTTTCGATGAGGCAGCCGATGATGCGTGCTTCGATCGCAGTCAGTCTGATGTTCATGCGCGAAGTATACTGGGCCGTGTCACGTCGACTGATCTTCCTGTGCGTGTTCGTAGTGGTTGCGGCCGCATTGTTGTTCGTGCCGCTGCCGATACCGCCGACCTATGCCGGGCGCACCATCGAGAACGCCGGTCATGTGCCGCTGTTCCTCATTGCTACGCTTGCCGTGCTCCTCGTGCTGCGGCACGACTTCCGCATCGAAGGTGCGCGCCTCTACGCCTTGTCCGGCCTCATCGGCGTGGGCGCCGGGCTCCTGAGCGAGATCGTCCAGCGGCCGCTGCGGCGGGACGCATCCTGGGAGGACGTGTTCACGGATGCCGTGGGTGTGGTGTGCGCGCTCGCGTTGCTCGCGCTGTTCGACCGGCGCCCCGGCGTAGGCAGGGCCACACGCATCACCGCGTCGCTCGTGGCGCTGGTGTGCATCGTCACGTACCTCGAGCCGATAGTTAGCATGACGCGCGCGTACCTGCATCGTAACGGCCAGTTTCCCGTACTCGCGAATTTCGCATCGAGCACCGAACTCTACTGGGTGGTGGGCTACGGTGTGAACCGCGATCTCGTGCGCGGCGCCCTCGACGTGGATTTCGATGCTGAGCCGTCTCCCGGTGTGTCGTTGCACGAGCCGGTGCCGGACTGGCGCGGCTACAAGACGCTGATCGTCGACGTGGAAAATCCCGAGGTCGAGCCCCTGGACCTGGGGGTGCGAGTCCACGACCGGCGGCACGGCAAGATGTTCTTCGATCGATTCAACCGGCGCTTCGAACTCGCGCCCACCGAGCGGCGCACGCTGCGGATCGAGCTCGAAGACATTCAGCGCGGACCTCGCGAGCGCCTCATGGATATGGGGCATATATCGGATATAACGCTGTTTCGCGGCGCCAAGAGCGGCTCGCGGCGCGTGCGTATTTACTCTTTGCGCCTCGAGTAGGCCGGCCGTTAAACATAGCCTGCTGCGGAGCGGCAACGAGGCATTCCGGTTCGCGGGTCCGATGCCTATACTCACGCCCATGGAACCGATCGCCGACACTTTCGACGCCGCCTTCTCCAAGACCGTGGATCTCGCCAACAAGATGGCGGACAAGGACAAGGACGCGGACCTCTGGGACATCGCCGACGGCATGCTCGCCGGCGCCATTCAGTACTGGCTGTACTCGCGTCAGCCCTGTGGCGATACGCGCTGCCAGGATTGCATGCCCATCAGCACCGCCGAAGGCCGCATGTCGGAATTGAAACGGCTGATCGAGCAACTCGCCTCCGAGAGCGAGTATTTCCACACGCCGACTGACTCCAACGCGGGTCGGGCGTAACGGGGATATTCCGAAAGTGGCGCGAATCGGTTAGCTAGCTCACCCGCCATTCAAGGACGCGCGGGCAACAATGCCGGACTCCTGGCATTGGCCACCCGCGCGCTGGATCAGCGCTGGACGATCTGTCATGAACCGCGGACGCGCGATCATTCGTACGCGCGCCGCCGCTCGCTAGTCTCCTCCCGCCTAACTACAGGAGGAGAACATGAAACTTCGTTTGTCTGTGGGTCTCATCGCAGCCCTGTTCGCAACGTCGGCGCTGGCGCACGGCGATCACAATCCCGATCTCGGCAAGGGTCTCAAGCCGCCGCCGCTCGCGGTGTTGCAGCTCGACCAGGTCCGTGACGCGGCCGCGCGCTACATCGACGTCGACAAGGCCGTTGCCGCCGGATACGTCGACATCGGCCTGTTCATGCCGAACATGGGCTGGCACTACATGAAGGAAAAGCTGGTCGACGATCGATTCGACCCGACCAAGCCCGAACTGCTGGTCTATGCGGACGATCCCTGCGGCGGCAAGCGCAGGCTCGTGGCCGTGGAATACGCGGTGCCTTTGTCGCTGTCGCGCCGTGCGCCCGCCGGGTTCATCGGTCGCGCAGACGAGTGGGACGCGAATCAGCAGTTCCAGCTTTGGACGCTGCATGCCTGGCTGTTCGAGTACAACACCGACGGGGTGTTCGCGCCGTTCAATCCGCGCGTTCAGTGAGAGAGGGTGCCGGGTGGAGAAACCGGGGAGATCGACTTTCCCCGCTTTCCCCACCCGGCACCATTCAAGCTACCGCGGTGGCCGCGCCCGCTGTCGCGTCGGAGAGCGCCAGCTCCAGCAACCCGAGTCCTTCCTCGAGCAGCGCTTCCGGAATCGTCAGCGGCGCGAGGATGCGGATCACGTTCGAATACAGACCGCACGACAGCAGGATCAGTCCGCGCCGTCCCGCGGCCTGCACGACCGCCTTGGTCAATTCCGCGTCGGGCGCATCGGCCTTGCGGTTCTTCACCAGCTCGATCGCCACCATCATGCCGAGCGCGCGCACTTCGCCGATGCAAGTGAACTTCGCTTGCAGCTGCTTCAACCGAGCGGTGAGTTTCGCTCCTAACTGCTCGGCACGCTGGTTGAGCTTTTCCTTTTCCAGCACTTCGAGCACCGCGAGGCCCGCGGCGCAGGCCAGCGGCGAACCGGCGAACGTGCCGCCCAACCCGCCCACCACGGGGGCATCCATGATTTCCGCTTTACCAATGACCGCCGACAGCGGCACGCCGCCCGCGATGCTCTTGGCGACGGTCATGAGATCGGGCTCGACACCTGAATGCTCGATGGCGAATGTCTTGCCCGTGCGCGCGAATCCAGTCTGGATTTCATCGGCGATCAGCAGGATTCCGTGTCTGTCGCACAACGCGCGCAGTCCGCGCAGGAATTCCGGCGGCGCGATGTAGAAGCCGCCTTCTCCCTGCACCGGCTCGATGATGATGGCCGCGACACGCGCCGGATCCACATCGGCCTTGAACAGGTTCTCGATGGCGGCGAACGAGTCTTCGGCAGTGACGCCGTGATACGCCATGGGAAAGGGCACATGGAACACTTCCGGCAACATCGGTCCGAAGCCCGCCTTGTACGGCTGAACCTTGCCGGTGAGCGCGATGCAGCCGAGCGTGCGGCCGTGGAATCCGCCGGTGAATGCGATGACCGCGGAACGCTTCGTGGCGTAACGGGCGATCTTGATGGCGTTCTCCACCGCCTCGGCGCCGGTCGACAGGAAAATCGTCTTCTTTGGCGTCGGTCCCGGGGCCAGCTTGTTCAGCGCCTCGGCCAGCGCGATGTACGACTCGTACGGCGTCACCTGGAAGCAGGCGTGCGTGATCTTTTCGAGCTGCGCGGCCATTGCGGCCTTTACGAGCGGGTGCACATGACCGGTGTTCACGACGGCAATGCCGCTCGCGAAATCGACATAGCGGCGGCCCTCGACGTCCCACAACTCTGCGTTCTGCGCGCGTTCGGCGTACACGGCGAGCGAGTTGCCCACGCCGCGCGGAATGGCGGCGATACGGCGCTTGTGAAGGTCGGCATTCTTGCTCATGGGAACCTCAGGCAAAGGCATCGAATGTGAGGCGCACAGTTTACGCTCAAGGTTCGCGCCGTCCGCATTACGGCGCGTCGCATTCGACCCCGCCGTACTGCACGGCCCGGCTGGAACCTGAGGCAGGCCTTGACCACCCCCGCATGGGGCCGCTCGAGCCTTCGTAACCAGGCCGGCGCCGGTGTAGGAGGGGTTCAGCTTCGCTGCGGTATCATTGCGCGCCCTAACGCCCCCAAGGATTCGAGTTTGTCCGAGATTTCCCCGAAGCCGCCCATCGTCACGGAAGTCGTGATCATTGGCGCCGGTCCTTGTGGACTTTTCCAGGTCTTCGAGCTCGGACTGCTGGGCATGACTTGTCATCTGGTCGACTCGCTCGGCACGCCCGGCGGGCAATGCACCGAGCTGTATCCCGACAAGCCGATCTACGACATCCCCGCGCTGCCGATCTGCGGCGCGCAGGAACTGATCGACCGGCTGCTGCAGCAGATCGCGCCGTTCAACGCACCCCTGCATCTCGGCCAGGAAGTCACCGCGCTCAAGCGGCGCGAGGACGGCCGCTTCGACGTCGAAACGGCGCTCGGCACGCGTTTCGATGCGGGGGCGGTGGTCATTGCGGGTGGCGTCGGTTCTTTCCAGCCGCGGCGCATCGGTGTGCCGAGCGCGGAACTCTTCGAGGGCAAAAGCATCCATTACCGCGTGCGCGATGCGGCGAGTTACCACGGCAAGAAACTGGCGATTTTCGGCGGCGGCGATTCGGCGCTCGACTGGGTCATCGACTTCGCGGGGAAGGCCGCCTCGGTAACGCACATTCATCGCCGCGCGGATTTCCGCGGCGCGCCGGCGTCCGTGGCGAAAATGCGTGCGCTCGCCGATGCCGGACAGGTGCGGTACATCGAAGGACTGGCTGACTCCCTGCGCTTGTCGGGCGATACGCTCGTCGGAGTGAATGTGAAAGGCAAAGACGGCGCGCTGCATGCTGTCGACGCCGATCACGTGTTCGCATTCTTCGGCCTGCACCCGAAACTCGGGCCGATCGCCGAGTGGGGCATGGAGCTCGAAAAGAAGGCGCTCCGGGTCGACACCGAGAAGTTCCAGACAAGCGTCCCCGGCATCTTTGCGGTGGGCGACATCAACACCTATCCGGGTAAGAAAAAGCTGATTCTTTCCGGATTCCACGAGGCGGCGCTCGCCGCCTTCGCGATCCAGCATCATCTGTACCCCGCCAAGAAGCAGTTCCTGCAGTACACCACCACGAGCCCCGTGATGCAGAAACGCCTGGGCGTCCCACATTAACCTTCCCTGGAGGCATTCATCATGAGAGTCGTTCGTTCTCTGGCTATCGTTTCGTTACTGGCCATTTCCGGCGGCGCGTTCGGCGCCGACAAGGTCTGCAAGCTGGATATTGCCGGCAGCGACGCCATGCAATTCGACAAGAAAGAGATCTCTGTTGCCGCGGATTGCACCTCGGTCGCAGTCACGCTCACGCATTCAGGCAAGCTGCCGGCGCAGGCCATGGGCCACAACTGGGTGCTCTCGAAGACCGCCGACATGCAGGGCGTCGTGAACGACGGCATGGGCGCGCCCTTCGCCGCGAATCACATCAAGGCGGGTGACCCGCGCGTCATTGCGCACACCAAGATCGTGGGCGGCGGCCAGAGCGACACGGTGACGTTTGCGACTTCCGCCTTGAAGCAGGGCGAGGCGTACAGCTTCTTCTGCACCTTTCCCGGCCATTCGGCGTTGATGAAGGGTGTGTTCAAGTTCGGTTGAGCTGTGGATAGACGTCTCGCCGACCTGCAGCAGCAATTCGAGCTCGAGCGGCTCGAAGTCAACCTGTTCCGCGGCCAGAGCCGCGATACCGGCAGCCCACAGGTGTTCGGCGGCCAGGTACTGGGCCAGGCACTGAAGGCGGCGAGCGCCACGATCGACGACCCGCGCAAGGTGCATTCGCTGCACGCCTATTTTCTGCGGCGCGGGGATTTCACCAAGCCCATCGTTTACAGCGTCGATCGCAGCCGAGACGGCGGCAGCTTTTCCACGCGACGCGTGCTCGCGATCCAGGATGGCGAGCAGATATTCATCTGCTCGGCCTCGTTCCAGATCGAGGAGCAGGGGCTGGAGTACCAGGCGAGCGCACCACAGGTGCCCGGGCCTGAGGAACTGCAACCGCTCGCAAAGCCGCCGCAGGCGGAGATCGACAAGTTGCCGGACAAGCTGCGGCGCTGGCTTGCGATCGAGCGGCCGTTCGAATTTCGCCCCGTGCAGCCTTACAACCCGCTGCGGCCCATCGCCAGCGAGCCGGTGCGCCAGATATGGATGCGCGCGGTCGACAAACTACCCGACGACGACGCGCTGCATCGCTGCCTGCTGGCGTACATGTCCGACTACTGGCTGCTCGATACGACGACCATGCCGCACGGCTCCTCGTTCCTGCGCGGCAATCTGATCATGGCCAGCATCGATCACGCGATCTGGTTTCACCGGCCGGCGCGCGTGGACGACTGGCTGCTGTACTGCCTCGACAGTCCGAGCAGCTCGGGCGCGCGCGGGTTCGCTCGCGGCAGCCTGTATTCGCGCTCCGGTGTGCTGGTGGCGAGCACCGCGCAAGAGGGGCTCATACGGCTCGTGCAACCGCAGTCCTGACGCTGTTCGCCGCCCTGGCGGGCTGGGGCAGTGTGGCGGCTGTTCCAGACGATGAGCGCGACGTGTTGAGTGAGCTGTGGACCGGCATGTACGACATGTCGGAAGAGCTCATCATCGGCGCGGCGCAGGATTCGCCGCTCGCGCCGCTCACCGAACAAACGCGCGTGCAGATCAATGTGCGGCGCATACAACTCCCGTGGCTCGGCACACACGTGCTGTATGTCGAGGAGTATCCGTACGACGAACCCTTCGAGTTGCGCAGGCGCGTGTTGCTCACCATCGAGCCCGACGTTGCCGCCGACGGCACGCTGCACGTGCGCCAGTTCACGCGCAAGGCGGATTCCGCGAATCCCGCGACGCTCACCGCCGCCGACGTCGAGTCGGTCGCGGGCTGCGATCTGTATCTCAAGCGCGAGGGCGGACAGTTTCGCGGCGGTACCCGCGGCCGCGCCTGCCTCGACACCGACACCGAACAGAAGCGCTGGCTCGACTATCGCGTCGTCATCGGCGATGGCTTGTTCTGGTACCGCAAGCGCCAGCTGGCGCTCGCCACCGACGAACTGGCCGAGGAGATCGCCGGCTTTCCGCACGTCGATCTCGACGAGGCGCGGCTGTTCTCCTGCGGCATTTCGTGGGCCGTCCCGACGGAGAAGGGAAAGCGCAAGGTGATCGACAGCGTCGACCTGCACGACCGCGGCGGGCGCGCGCGATTTCGCACGCCGGACGGACGCGAGCTGCAACTGGAGCTGCACGGGCGCGACTGGCCGCTGTCCGAGGGACGTGAATCGCTGGTGCTGATTTTGAGCGGCGCGCGCGCCGACAGCGAGACGATCGCCTCGAGCTGGACCTCGCTCAATGCCGCGCGCGTCGGCATCGACATCGGCTGGCTGGCCATCGACTGCGCGCCGGTGGTCTCGGAGACCGGCGAGCAACGGTCCTAGTTGCCGAGCGTGAACAGCCATTGGAACAGGCTGAACAACATCCAGATCCCGAGAATGGTCAGCGTGGCGAACACCAGGATGATGGCGATGGGGACCAGCAGGAGCCCGCGCTTGCTGCGCCGCGCGACCTGGTGCGGCGTAGCCAGCCAGTGGTCGAGCAGCGCCAGGTTGCGGGTCTGCGCCTTGAACACGAAGTCGAAGATGTCGCCGATGATGGGTACGCTGCCGATCAACGCATCCAGCGCGATATTGCTGAGCATGTGCAGCTGAATCTCGGGGGGCGCGCGCAGGCGCCGCGCCACGTGCAATGCGTACACCGCGACCACGGCGCCCGCGAGGTCGCCGAGCCCCGGCACGAGGCCGAACAATGCATCGAGACCGAAACGAAAACGCGTGCCGGGAACGCCGATGGCCTGGTCGAACAGCAGCGTGATCGTGCGCAGCCGTGCGAGACCGCGCTTGCCGGGTTCGCCTCCGCCGTCACCGCCCGCCGTGGCGTCCATCGAAACTAGCTACCTTTGGCGCCGGCGAGAATGGCCGCAATTTCCGCTTCGAGGGCCGGATTGAAGCGGGCCGGATCTTCCATCATGAGGAAATGGCCGTCGCCCGCGAGCGTGACCTGCCTGAACTTCGGCAATACCTTGCGGATCCGCAGTTCATTCACCGGTTCGCCGAGATCCGAGTTGATCGCCACGATGGGAACGGAGACATCCTTGAGCGGCCCGGTGAAGTCGTATTCCATGATCGCTCGCATCGCAGCGATGCCGACCCGCGGCGGCGACAGCGACATGTCGTAGGCGATCTTCTCCTTGAGCTGCGGGTCGGCGTGCGCAGTGAAGAAATACTTGCCGACGATGTCGCGTGTTGTGCCGATGAAATCCGCCTCGAACGGCTTGATGATCGCATCCACCTGCGCCTTGCTCGGCAGCGGCGCACCGATCGACTTGAAGGTATCGAC
>DATHJZ010000171.1:0-3142 GCA_035286365.1 Steroidobacteraceae bacterium
GTCCGTCTACTCGAGTGAAATGCCATGTTGAAAGATCCTTCCAAACGATACCGCGCGTTCGCGCCCATCGACCTGCCGAACCGGCAGTGGCCGTCGCGCGCACTAACTACCCTGCCGGTGTGGTGCAGCACGGATCTGCGCGACGGCAACCAGGCGCTGTTCGAGCCGATGAGCCGCGAGACCAAGAAGCGGCTGTTCAAGACGCTGGTCGGCGTCGGCCTCAAGGAAATCGAAGTCGGCTTTCCATCGGCATCGGACACGGATTTCCAGACCGTGCGCGATCTCATCGAACAGAAGCTGATCCCCGACGACGTGACCATCATGGTGATCACGCAGGCGCGCGAGGAACTGATTCGACGCACCGTCGAGTCGCTGAAAGGCGCGCGCCGCGCCATCGTGCACGTGTACAACGCCACTGCGCCGGTATGGCGGCGGGTCGTGTTCAACCTGAGCACGTCCGAGGTGATGCAGCTCATCGCCAAACAGGTCGGGCTGATCAAGCAATTGACCGATGCGCAAGCAGGAACCGAATGGGTGCTGGAGTATTCGCCCGAGACCTTCAGCATGACCGAGCTGCCGGTGGCGCTCGAGGCGTGCAACACGGCGATCCGCGCGTGGGATGCCGGCCCCGGCCGGCCCATCATCGTCAATCTGCCCACTACGGTGGAGAACGCGACGGCCAATATTTTCGCCGACCAGATCGAATGGATGTCGACACGGCTCGAGCGGCGCGAGCACGTGGTGCTCTCCGTGCATACCCACAACGATCGCGGCACGGGTGTTGCGGCCGCCGAGCTCGGCATGCTGGCCGGCGCCCAGCGCGTGGAAGGTTGTTTGTTCGGCAATGGCGAACGCTCGGGCAACGTGGACCTGGTGACGCTGGCGCTCAATTTCTACTCGCAGGGCATTCACCCGGGGCTCGATTTCTCGGACATCAACTCGGTGGCGCGCGCGGTGGAAGAAGCCACGCGGCTGCCGATTCATCCGCGCCATCCTTACGTGGGCGACCTGGTATTCACCGCTTTTTCGGGCTCACACCAGGACGCGATCAAGAAAGGCATGGCGGCGCAGAAGCCGGATGCGCTCTGGGAAGTGCCATACATCCCGGTCGACCCCGCCTGCCTCGGCCGCACGTATGACAGCGTGATCCGTGTCAACAGCCAGTCCGGCAAGGGCGGCATCGCCTATCTACTCGAGCGGGACTACGGCGTGGTGATGCCGCGGCGCATGCAGGTGGAATTCAGCGCGCTCGTGCAGCGGCATGCCGATGCGTCCGAAACCGAGATGACCTCGCAGCAGCTGTGGGCACTGTTCGAAACGACGTATCTCGCGATCGATCTCGACGTCTCGTACCACGGGCACCATCTGTTCGAGGAAGGCGACAAGCAGGGTATCGAGCTCGAAATGACGGTCGCCGGCGATCGCCGCAAGCTGCGCGGCGTCGGCTCCGGCCCGATCGCGGCCACGGTGAATGCGCTGGCGCTGCCGATCCGCATCGACAACTACGAGGAACGGGCGCTGCGATCGGGTGCCGATGCCTCAGCGCTGGCGATCGTCGAAGCGGCGCGCGATGGAGTCGCGGGCATTCGCTACGGTGCCGGCCGGCACGCCAATATCGCGACGGCGTCGGTACTGGCGGTGCTCAGCGCCGCGCGCCGCCTGGGCGTGAGCGCAAAGGACTTGCAGGTAAACCGTTAGACGGGCGCCGGTTGCGCGCTGCGCCGGCGCCAGATCATCACTGCGATACCGCCGATGACGCACAGGACCGAGATGATCTGCGCCTGCGTGATCGCCATGCCAGCCAGCTCAAAGGTGGTATTGACGCGGATGGGCTCGATCAGCAGGCGCTCGACCCCGACCAACAGCAGGTAGACCCCGAACAGCCAGCCGGTGCGATTCCGATGCAGGCGCAGCCGCCACAGGACCGCGAAGGCAATGAGCGCCATCGCCGTCTCGTAGATAGGTGTTGGGTAAACGCCCGGTGGTGGAATGAGCACGCCCGCGATGTTGCCGTCGTAGGTCTGCGCCCAGAGCCACAGCGGCAGCCAGGCCGGTTTTGCGGCGAGATCGGCGGCAATGCCCCAATCGCCGTCGCCCGAAATCTGGCAGCCGATGCGCCCGACCGCGTAAGCCAGCATGATCCCAGGCGCCACTGCGTCGAGCATGGTCGCAAGCGGCGCGCGCTTCTTGCGGCAATACATGAGCCCCGCCGCCAGCCCGATGATGAGGCCGCCGTAGATCGTGAAGCCGCCGCGCGACAGCAGCATCTTCATCGGATGGTCGAGGAACTCGGCCGGATGCTCGAGCAGGTGGAAGAGGCGTGCGCCGATGATGCCGCCGAAAAAGCCGATCATGCCCACGTTGGTCATGAAGTCCGGCGGCTGATCGGGAAGCAGACGCTTCACCTCGCGATTCGCGAAATTCAGCCCTGCGAAGAACGCAATGCCCACCAGCAGGCCGAACATCGGAATCGGCAGCGGCAGGTTTACGCCGAAGGCGGCGCGAAAGACGTCGCTCAGGTAGGGAAATGACACCGGCGGAGTATGCAGCAGCCGCGCGGCCAGCGGGCCGCGCAGTCGCTTTTCGACGGCCTGCTAGGCCGCGTGGCGCGGGATCGGATCCAGATCCGGCTCGATAAACGCAGCGCGCGCCCGCTGCGACAACAGCAGCTCGGTGCTGTAGTGCGTGAGCATGATGCGGCTGTCGAGCAGCATCGGTTCGCGCGCGATGAAATCGTCCGCCGACAACGCGGTCGGGCAGCGATGCATGAAGTGATGGACGGCGAGGATCCACCCGCGCGTCAGCGTCTCGTGATACTTGGTCGGCGTGATGCCGTGCACTTTGAGGAAATTCATGAGCGAGGCGCGCATCAACTCGCCGGCGCGTTCCACGTCGTTGGTCGCGAGGTACACGTACGCCAGGCGGATGTGCGCACGGTGGGAAAAATTCGCGGGCGCATAAGCGCCCGCTTCGAATGCCGCGCGAAATTCCCTATCGTTTGCCGAAAGTTCATGTTTCATCACGGCGGCCTCGCTTCGATCGATACGGGTCTGAGTTAATCAAGCCAGCAAACGTTCCGCAATCTGAATTGCATTTAATGCGGCGCCTTTACGAAGTTGGTCTCCGGCGACAAACAGCGCCA
>DATHJZ010000172.1:0-4076 GCA_035286365.1 Steroidobacteraceae bacterium
TCAGCTCGGTGCGCGCCGCTTGCTGACCACGAACCGGAAGGTCCTGCAGGTCGCCTGTGACGTGGGTTACGAGTCGGAAGCAGCGTTCAGCCGCGCCTTCAGGCGCGCGTTCGGCGCGCCACCGGCGCGATACCGACGGGAGCGGACGGCTGAAAAACCTGGAGCCAGAAAAAGGCCCCGCTGACTTTCGCCAGCGGGGCCGCTGCCGCACTGAAACGAAACAGCGCCGGCGATCGAGCCGGGCCGCGTCATGTCAAATTCTGGCCTCGCCCGTTCAGATTTCTGTCATACCTCGAGCGCTCGCGACACAAGAACAAAGATAACAAGAAGGCCTGTCCATGCCCTCTCCGTTCCGCGGTCTCCTTGCTCTCACGTGCACGCTCCTGGCCGCCTGCGGCGGTGGTGGAGGCGGCGGCTCAACGCCAAATCCGCCTCCGGCGCCGCAGGCACAAGTCATCGCCTTCGCAACCGCGGGCTCGGTAACGCGGCCGCTCGCCGACGCCACGTTCACGAATGCCGCCACTGGCGGCGCCGGCACCGGCGCCATCACCTACGATTCGTCCAACGCTGCGGTCGCAACGGCCGCAGCCGGCGGTGTCGTCACACTCGTCACGGCAGGCACCGTCACCATCACGGCCTCGAAGGCTGCGGACGCGAACTTCCGTTCCGCCTCCGCGAGCTACACACTCTTCATCACAGCCCCGGTTGCATCACAGCCGCAGAGCATTACGTTCGCGACCGCGGGGCCGGTCTCCAGGCCCTTTGCTGACGGCCTCTACACGAATGTCGCCGCCGGGAGCGCTGGCACTGGCGCGATCACCTACGGATCGTCCAACACGGCAGTGGCCTCGGTCACGGCGGATGGGTTGGTAATTTTCGCGGCAGCGGGCACCGTCGTCATCACGGCGACCAAAGCGGCGGACGCGAATTATCTCGCGGCCTCGGCGAACTACACGCTCGAGATCACGCCGCCGCCCGTCCTGCAGCCGCAGATGATTGCGTTCGCAACTCCGGGCACCGTATCGCGCCCCTACTCGGACAACACGTACACCAACGTGGCGTCGGGTGGCGCGGGCACGGGCGCGATCACTTATTCATCGTCCAACAATTCCGTGGCGTCGGTTGAGCCGACGGGCCGCGCACTTCTGGCTTCGCCCGGCACGGTCACGATCACGGCGACGAAGGCGGCGGACTCCGTCTATCAATCCGCGACGGCTACCTACACGCTGGTGGTCACTCCGGTGGCGACGGTGAAGTTCAACGCCTGGTTGGGTGAAACTGGCACGGAGGTCGCCTTCTCCGGCAATGGACTTGGCCTCGAGTTCCTGCGCTCCTCGCAGCTCGACTGCAACGTGCAGATATTCAGCACCTGTACGGGCACGCAATCGTCCCTGGTCTCGGCGCTGCCGATGACCGACACCACCGCGAAACTCGGTTGGCCGGCGAACTGGTGGCTGCGCCGCGGCAGTGCGGTCACGGCGCCGCTGCGCATCAACAACAGCCGCTTCCCCGCTGGCGAGCGCGGTACCGCCGTAAGCTGGCGCAACAGGCTCTGGATCGTGCACCCGGCCGGCACCGATGTCTGGAATTCGGACGATGGCCAGCATTGGAATTTCGTCACGGCCGACACCGGCTTCGCACGACGCGCGCCCGGTACCACCGTGGTATTCAACGATCGCCTGTGGATGTTAGGTGGTCTCATCGGCGACTCCTTCGGCGCGGACTGGATCAACGAAATCTGGTCGACGGGCGACGGCACCACGTGGCGCCGCGACGCCGTGCACGCGCCCTGGACCGGCCGATCGGGCCACACCGCGCTGGTGTTCAACAATCGACTGTGGGTACTCGGTGGCTATCCCTCGCCCTTCCGCCCGGAAGTAACCGACGATGCGTGGTCGAGCGCGGATGGCATCAACTGGTTTCAGGAGACGGCCAACGCCACCTTTTTGTATGGCGCAACGTTCTCGGTGCTGAACGACCGCATCTTCGCGGTCGGCGGTATCGACGGTTCTAATGTGTATCAAACTACCGTGTACTCCTCCGCCGACGGGCGCACCTGGCGGCTCGAGACGGCGACAGCTCCGTGGTCCGGGCGCACGGACATGGTATTGCACACGCTCAACGGCAAGCTGTGGATGATCGGCGGTCAGGACTGCTTCAACAACTGCCGCCGCGGCGATGTGTGGTCATCGCCGGATGGCATCAACTGGACGCTCGATCTCGCGATGACTCCCTTTGCCGCGCGCCTCCTGTCCGCGAGCACGCTGCATGCGGGACGATTGTGGATGCTGGGCGGTTCCGTTGCGGATCCTGACTTCGGCAGCACGTTCAGTTTGTTCAATGACTCGGACGAAGTCTGGAGCACCGCGGACGGCACGCAGTGGAAGGAACACTCGCTCTATGCCAACGGATTCCTGAGCGGGCAACCCAATGTCGTCGCGCATGCCGGCAAGCTGTGGGTGGTCGGCGGGTGGGATGGCGCGGCGCGGGCCGATTCCACCAACACGGTAGATGGACTCACCTGGACGCTGGTGCCGGTGACCGCGGGCTTTACGCCGCGGCGGCGCACCAGCGTCGTGAGTTTCAACAATGAGCTGTGGGTGATCGCCGGCGCGGATTTCTCCGCGTTCGGTCCCACCACCACGTTCGCCGATGTCTGGCATTCCTCCGATGGCGCGAGCTGGACGCGTGCGACGAATGCAGCACCGTTCGGCAAGCGTTTCGCGCACGCCGCGGTGGTTTTCAACAATGCGATCTACGTGATGGGCGGCTACGTAGACGACGGGGCCAACACCACGCTGTCGAGCGAGGTCTGGCGCAGCAGCAATGGCACGAGCTGGACGCTCGTTACGGCGACCGCGGATTTCGGCACGCGCTCGGGTATGCGCGCCGCGGTTGCGAATGGGCGCATCTGGTTGGTCGGCAGCGAGGATATCGGCTCGCGCGAAGTGTGGTCATCGGCGGATGGCATCTCGTGGCGGCGCGACACCGCCAATGCCACTGCCATCCCGAGCGCGGGCTTCGGCTACGTGGTGACCGCGCATGACAACAAGCTGTGGCTGACCTGCGGCGCGAATGTCGGTGACGAAGCGCTGAACACTTTGTGGAGCAGCGTCGATGGCGCGACCTGGACGCAGGTGCCAGCGCGTGCGCAGTATTCTCCGCGCGTGCTGCCGTCCATGACGAGTTACGACGGCAAGTTGTGGGTGCTCGGCGGCCGGACACGTTTCGGCGCGTTCAACGACCTGTGGGTAAGCGCGGACGGTGGGATCACTTGGAAAAAGCGCCTGTCGGGAGAAATGGCGTATCCCTGAAGCAGTGCTGCCGCCACGCGGCGGTAGATGAAGCTACCGGATGTTTCCGGCCTGCGGCACAGATGGAGTACAGCGTGGCAGCGCGCTGGTCATCTGGTTCGCGAGAGTCTCTCGACCATCCGAGTTTGCCAGCCCGGCCCCGTCGCCTTCCACCGGGCCAGGACGTCCGGCGGAAGCCGAAGAGATATCGACGTACGCGGAGCCGCGCTCTTGGGGCGGCCGCGAGGGCGTAACAACCTTCGAGCCATTGCGGCGCCGTAGATCTCTGGCAAGACGTCCCGAGCTGGGCGCGCACGGCGGAAATCCTCCGCAGTCCACTCCGGGTTATCAGGATCCGTTTGAGCCCTTTTTGTCTTTCGCTTGGTTTTCATAGCGACGCACCTCGCGCTTGTTAGCCTTGCGAAGGCTGATGACATGCACCCGGCCTTCTCGGGGCGTGTGTATCAAAATGTAGACTCTCGAGCCGATCAACCCGAATGCCTGAAATCGCCGCTCGCCGTAGTCATGGCGCGTGTCTTCGCGGTTGAACGCGCCACGCCACTCGAATTCCGCCGCCCGCTCGAGCGAAACGCCGTGCGCGGCAATGTTGCGCGCATTCTTCGTCGGGTCGAAGGAAAAGTCCACGCATTTAGCGTATATGCATTAAATGCCTGCAACGTACCGGCAAATCGAGCGTGTCCACGCAGAAATGCAAAGGCCCCGCCGACTTTCGCCGACGAGGCCATTTCAATCTCTCTCTGTCGATAGCTATCAGGTCTTCGA
>DATHJZ010000173.1:0-7530 GCA_035286365.1 Steroidobacteraceae bacterium
TCGCGATTCCCCGCGGCCGCCGACTTCTCGAGCCACTGCAGGGCCAGCGCGGCGTCTCCCGGCACGGCGGTGCGCAGCAGGTAGTTAGCCAGCGCGGCCTGCGCGTCGGCATTGCCGTTCGTCGACGCCTTGTTGAGCCACGCGAGCCCCTTGGGCGGGTCGTGCTGGGCCGCATAACCATCGAAGATGCACATGCCGAGCATGTACTGCGCCGCCGGCACACCCGCCTGTGCCGCCCTCGTAAGCCACGTCATGAAGTTATCGTTGTCCTTGTTGAGGTCGGAGCGGGTTGCCAGCAGGATGCCGTACACGGCCTGGGACACGGGATCGCCCGCGAGCGCCTTTGGTCTAACTTCTTCGAAACTCTTGCGGATTTCCTCGTCGCCGGCGCCGGCTCCACGCATGACGAACTTGACCTTGATCCGCATCGAGCACGGCACCACTACGCCGTTCGCCACTTGCGGCTCGAAAGTGCTGGCCATCACGACCGCGCGCGCCGCGTCGTCGAACAAGTCCTTCGGCGTCGCGAACCAGACGCGTACGTTGTGCCCTCGGCCGTCGGCTCCGACCGTGAACGCGACCATGATGTTTCCGGAGAAGCCGCGCTTGATGGCTTCCTGGGGATAGTAGAGGTCCGGGTTGGCCGGGACTTTGAACTTGCAGGGCGGCACGGGTGCCCGCAGGTAGTCCGCGGGCAGCCAGCGTTTCGCAATCGCCTCCTTGCCGAACTCGGACTGCAACGCGGCGGTCCTTTCCCGCGCCTTGGGCGTCACGTGCGGCTCGAGCTGCGTGATGATGGTCTGCGCCACTTCGCCGCCACCATTCTCCTTCGCGATCGTTGCCCAACCGTAGCCGAGCACGTTGTCGCGCTTAACGCCCTCGCCACTGACGTACATCGCTGCGAGGTATTCCTGCCCGCGCACGTCGCCCATCTCGGCGAGTTCCCGGTACAGCTCGAACGCCTGGGCGAAATCCTGCTTGGCGTAAGCAGCCTGGGCGGAGTACAGATCGGCCTGGGCGAACGGCGCAGCCACACCCAACGACAACATCAATACAAGCCGAGCCCATGAAATCTTGTTCATTATTCGAGCCTCCCCTGGAGGCGCGATGGTAGCGCCAAACCCGTCTCACTCCCTTGGAAGGCGCCCAATTCAATCGAATTCGATCAGGTCGCCGGTCCAGGACTTTTTTGCCTGGTACGCGGCGAGCCGCGCTTCCTGTGGCGACCGATCCCATCCCAGGATCCTCACCTTGCTCACGGCCCGCTTCTGATCTTTTTCCGCGGCGACAAAATCGCCGAGCATCGCGTGTGCCGCAGCGCGGATATCGGACGGCGCCGGCACGGCATCCGCGATCGCGAGTTTCTCGCTGACGAGCGTGAGCGCCTTCTGCGGATCTCGCAGAGCGGCGTCGGGTGAGGCCGCGAGCACCGCGCTCAGCCGGTAGATCCCTTCGATGTTGCCCGCGGCGGCCGATTTCTCGAGCCAGGCAACCGCAACCTTCGCATCGCCACCACTCTTCATCAGGTGATTAGCCAGCGTGACCTGGGCTTCCGCGTTGCCGCCTTCCGCCGCCTCGTTGAGCCACAGGAGCCCCTTGGCGACATCGCGGCGGACGATCGCACCGTCCAACGTGTGCACGCCGATCATGTATTGGGCGAACGGTATCCCCGCCTGCGCGGCCTTCAGCAAAGGCGAAATGTACGACTCGTGTCTTGAGTTCAGTTCCGGGCGCGTCGCGATCACCAACGCATAGGCGGTTTGAAAGAATGGATCTCCGGCTGTCGCTTGCGATTCGAGGCTCGCGAAATCTCTTCTGATGCGGTCATCGCCGTCACCCGACCCAGTCAACTCGAACTTGATCAGAATCCGCATCGAGCAGGAATCGGCGACGCCGTTCTCCTTGCGCGGCGTGTAGATGCTCTTCATGACGACGGCACGCGCCGCGTTGTCGAACAAGTCTTTCGGAGTGGAGAACCAAACGCGCGGATTGCGCGCGTGCCCGTCGGGCGCGACGGTGAACTGGACGAAAACCTTGCCCGAGTATCCCGCGTTGCGCGCCGCTTCCGGAAAGAACTCCTGCGGATTGACGGGAACTCGCAGCTTGCAGAGGGTGGCGGTCGGCGGCGTCTCCTCACGCTGCGGATCCGGAATCCAGCGCTTCTCGATCGCCTCCTTGCCGTATTGCGCGTGGATCTCGCCGACAACCGCGCGCGCCTTCGCCGTCAGGTGCGGCTCGAGCTGGTCGATGATGTTCTGCATCTCCGCGCCGGCACCGTTCTCCTTTGCGACTTTTGCCCACGCATAGCCGAGAGCGTTGTCCCGTTTGACTCCGTCGCCCCCGACGTACATGTCCGCAACGAATTCCTGCCCTCCGAGGTAGCCCATTTCAGCCAGTTCGCGGTAGAGCTCGAACGCGCGCGGGTAGTCTTTTTTGGCGTAGGCGTCCCGTGCCGCATAGAGATCCGCGCGGGCGTTTACGCAGGTCAGCAGCCCAACGGCCAGCCAAAGGCCCCGAAAGCGTCGAATTCCACTCATATATATGTGCACCCCTGACCCCAGGATCGTACCAACGCCCGGTTGGTAAGCACCTCATTTGAACGACGGCGTCCCCTTGAGTAGACTGCGCGCCCCGCTGCCCACGGCCATGTATCCCGTGCCGCCAGGGCCGGGTTCCGTCGAGTCGGGGTGTAGCTCAGCCTGGTAGAGCACTACGTTCGGGACGTAGGAGTCGAAGGTTCAAATCCTTTCACCCCGACCATTCTTTTTCTGTCCATTCCGTTCACATGGGTAACGGATTATTCCGAGGACATGGGTGACACCTTAGCAGCGAACAGATTCTCCGCGCACTCGAACCGCGAGCTCTCGTGGTCGAAGTACCCCAAGTCGTAATGCATGAAGCTGATAAGCCAGACTTTTTCGTCGACCTCTTTGGCCGACTAGCTACCAAGGCAATGGGGAAAGTTGACGAGCAGCTCCAAGCAATCATTCCTTCGTTGCTGGCCCGTCCGCCGCCCTGCCAGTTTCGTGTGCGTTGCCGCCGCTCCTAATCGAAGTGAATCGGACGACGGATCATGTCCTTGCGATCTCCAGATGCGGGTGGCGAGCGCATGTAGACCAGGTAACAATCTTGTCCTGAGCGGGTGTCCGTGTCGCCGACAACGAAGGCGTAGCTCGCGTAGTAAGCCGCGTCTTCCCTGTAGAGCGTTGTGACCGGCCCCCATGAATCCCATCAGGACTGAAGGCTGCACGCATCTTCTTGGTGTTGCCGCGAATCCACGCCAGGCGCGTACGTAATCGTGACGGCTCCGTTGCTCTTGTACGCCGACGGCTTGAGATCGTCGAAACCTGATCCGACGTAACGGCGTACGCCGCCGGCCCCCCCCCAGAACGCGAGATAACAGGTATCGGAGGCGTTCGGCAGGAACGAGAAGACGGAATCGTTGATGTATCAGGTGTCGCTGCCCCTGACCGGAATGCGTGCAGCGTCGCCGACGTTGAACGTCGGCGTGGCGGGAAATTTGACCGTGATCTGGAGTGTCACCTGCGTCGAACCTGTCCGGTTGCTCCCGGTCACCACGTAAGGCGCGTGAACCTCGACCTTCGGTTCACCGCTGATGACCCCGTTCATCGGGTCGAGCGCCATTCCCGCCGGCAATGCCGGCGACACGCTGTAGTTAGTGATGCGTCCGCCGATGTTTCGCGGCGTGTTCGTTCGGAGCAACGGCCTGATTCAGGAAGTAGCTGATGGTCGGGCTCGTGTACTTGAGATTCGTCGGCGCGTGCAGCGGCTCGCGTATCTCTATGTTCAGAGACGCCTGAGTGCAGCCGGCAGCATTCGATCCCGTCACCGTATAGGTCTGCGAATCGGCAGTCACGGTCGGGGTGCCGCTGATCACTCCGCTCTGTGCGTTCAGGCTCAAACCAGCCGGTAGATCCGGAGCGATCGAGTAGTTCTCGTGTTCCGGCGGGTCCTTGGCCTGGCATCGAGTGATCGTTACGCGGTTCAGTAACGGCCAGTCGTGAAGGGTTCCCGCAAGCACTGGAACTGTGCCGAAGACGGCTCGATCGTGATCCACGCGCAGCAGCAATCACCTGGTGTGGATAGGGAATCGCATTTCGTAGTTAGGCGAACGGAGCGTGCGGGTAACCGCAGACGTCGCGAAGTTCCCTGCGCCTGGAGCTACCCGACGTGCTGCGCCATCCCACCCGTTAGGACGGTTTGCACGAACGGGCGGCTCCGGGATCATCTCCGTTTTAGCTCAACACAAGGGACATGAACTCATGAAAGCCTCTATCACAGGGATCAGCACGATTCTCGTTGCGACGATCCTCTCCGCATGCGGCGGCGGCGGCGACAACCCGCCTCGTCCTGCGGGTTTCTTCATCGGCGGCACGGTTTCGGGCCTGCCCGACGGCGCGCAGCTGTCTTTGCTCGACAACGGCTCGAGTAGCCAGGCGATCTCTGCGAACGGACTGTTCACACTGACGGCGACATTGTCGGCCGGCAGCGCGTACAGCATTTCCATCAGCACGTCGCCCGCAGGATACAAGTGCGATGTGACTCACGGCTCAGGCACGATGCCCGCAAGCAACGTGACTGACGTCGCGGTGGCCTGTACGCAAATAACGGCCACCGTCGGCGGTTCAGTCGAAGGTCTGATTTCCAATGGTCTGGTGCTCGCAAACGGCGACGACACGCTGACTGTGTCGGCCGACGCGAAAACATTCACGATGCCGGCGGCAGTCGCGAGTGGAGCCACGTACCACATCACCGTGCGCAGAACTCCCACGGCGATGCATTGCTCCGTCAGTAACGCATCGGGGACCGGCAGCGACTCGCCCGTTACCGATGTCGGTGTTTCTTGCGAGGCGGGCAGGTTCTCGGAGCTCTATTCGTTCGGAGACGAATCGCAGGGGGCCGCTCCGCTTTTCGGCCTGATCCAGGGCAGCGACGGAAATTTCTATAGCACGACCTCCACGGGCGGCGCGAACGACGCCGGCACAGTCTTCAAGCTGACTCCTGACGGTGTGCAGACCGTGTTGTGGTCCTTTGGCGCCGGCTCCGACGGAAGCCAGCCGCTGAGCAGCCTTCTGCAGGCAAGTGATGGCGATCTGTATGGGACGACGGCCGAAGGCGGCGCGTACGGAAGCGGCACGGTCTTCAGGATCAGCCTTGGCGGCTCGGAATCAGTGCTGTGGTCGTTTGGAGAAGCCTCTGACGGCGCTCGCCCCAGCGGGAACCTGATCGAGGGGCGTGACGGCGATATCTACGGCATGACTGAATATGGCGGAACGGAAGGTGGAGGCACGGTCTTTCGGTTGACTCCCTCCGGAGCCGAGACGGTGATGCTCTCCTTCGGCCGATTCAACGGCGGTCCTTCTGAGCCCCAATTCAATGGACTGACTCAGGATAGCGACGGCACTCTCTACGGTCTGACCGCAGGCGGCGGCACCAATAGTGAGGGGGCTATCTTCAAGCTGTCGCCCGACGGCGCCGTGACGACGCTCTATTCTTTCCATCAGCGGGATATCGGGGCATTTCCAACCGACAGTCTCGTCAAAGCCAGCGACGGCAACTTCTACGGAATGACCCTCGCCGGTGGCACCAATAATCGCGGTGTACTCTTTCAAATGAGCCCATCGGGTGCTGTGTCGATCCTGCACGCGTTCGGCGCTCAGGGCGACGGACGTGGGCCGAATGGTGGGCTGATGCAGGCGACCGACGGTAACTTTTACGGCGTCACCTGCATTCCCGGCAGCAGCGGTACTGTCTTTCAATTCACGCTCTCCGGTACGGAAACGCCGCTCTACTCTTTTCCAGGAGCCGTGAGTTCCGGCGCTTGCCCGACGGGTAATCTCATCGAAGGAACAGACGGTGGGCTGTACGGAACCACGACATACGGTGGCGCGAGCGGCAACGGCAGCGTGTATCGAATCAACTGAACAGGACCAGGGAGGGGAGCAGCGATGCTCCCCTACTCCGCCTGATGCCGCTGCCAGATCGTCAGATAGGCATGTTCCAGATCGCGCGTGAAGCGCGTCGTATCGAATAGCGGGCAGACCACGCGCCGAACATGGAGTCGTCGACGCAACTCGCGCAACCGTACTCGATCCGTAGCAACTGTTATATCAGTTACCGGCTATCTACCGAGATCTCGTTGAGATCATGGCCGAGCGTGGGATCCAGCTCTCACACACCGCGATCCTTCGATGGGTCCTCCGGTACGTGCCTGAGTACGAGAAGCGCTGGAGCCGATTCTCGAGATCGGTCGGAACATCCTGGCGAGTGGATGAGACGTATGTTTCCATCCGCGGGCGCTGGCACTATCTCTACCGTGCCGTCGACTTCTACCGCCACGGTCACGATCACCGGGATCGAGCTCGCCCATCGCATTCGCAACAGGCAGTTCATGCTGAGCCGAACCTATCGCCGACTCGGCAAATGGTCGCTCAAGAAGGAATCGCCCATCGCGCTCGCCTGACGCGTAACTGAATCGCGGCTGGATTTCGCGTGCCATACATCCGCAGATGCACCAGAACCGATGGGTAATGCAGCCCTCCCATTTGATTCCACCGCAGCGGCCTGCACACCGAGGGACGAGAAAGCGAATGCCACGAGCACCATTTCACGGCCCGGCGCGCGATTCATGGAACTGCGATCGCCCTGCCGGTACCTACTGCCAGTACCTACTGCCGGTACCTAATAACGCAGCGCCCAGGATCGCTCAGCTATGACCAGAGTAAGCACTCCGCAAAATCTGCAGGTCTACCGTCAAAGACTGGAGCAATTGCATCCTGATGACGAGCTGAAGGGCAAGCTGGTTTCCCTGATCAAGAAAACGATCGAGACCCATCAGCTTTCTTCAGACGATCAGCTGACCGACGCTCATTTCAGAGAAATCCTGGAGCGTCTGCATCTCGACGACAACGCCCGGTTCCGCGGCCGTTTGCTCAGCGTGGGCATCCCGTACGTCTCAAGATATTCCCCCTGGTCCAACCAGAGAGCGACCGGCAAGGTCACGGCATTGATGGGCCGCCTGAACATCCAGACGGCCGATCTTCAGCCTCGCCGCCAGACAGATACACCCCAACCTCACGGCGGAGGTGAACATGCGGCCGGCCCTCTTCCGCCGCCCGTCGTCGCGCAAGCCGAGCCGACCGAAGCTCCTGCCGGTGCGGCCGCTCATGCCCAAGGCGCGCCTCCACCCAAGCCCGGTCCATCGCCTGTCGCCGCGCAAATCGAGCCGACCGAAGCTCCTGCCGGTGCGGCCGCTCACGCCCAAGGCGCAGCTCCACCCAAGCCCCTTGCATCGCCCGTCGTCGCGAAGGCTGCGTCTCCCGCAGTCAAGCTTTCCGCTGCGGCCAAACGCGACCGCAGCACACTCACAGCGGGCAACGTCGCGTATGACCGCGCCATGTCTCGAGTACGGAGTTGGTCTGCTCACACCGCGCCCTCGGCAGCAACTATCTGTGCCGCATGCGATAGCTTCGTGACAGCCCTACGTCATTTCGAAGAGGTGCCGCTCAA
>DATHJZ010000174.1:0-10082 GCA_035286365.1 Steroidobacteraceae bacterium
TCGCGCGCCATGCTCTCGACGTCATCCTGCGCCAGATTGAGCAGGCGCTCCGCGGCGTTGTTCATGATGACTTCTTCGGTGCTCACACCCACCGTAAACGTGCTCGGCACGTTGACGCGGATGTTCTGCAGCGACAACGCCTTCGTCAGCGGGATGGGAATCGTCAACGGCGTCAGGCTCATGTACGTGTAGTCCTGGATCAGCGGCCAGATGAAGGCGCCGCCGCCGTGAATACACAGGGCCGACTGACCCTTGCCGACCTTGCCGTACACCACCAGGATCTTGTCGGATGGACAACGCTTGTAACGGGTGGCGAGAAAAATGAGAAAGACGAACACCACCAACACAAACATCACTATCGGGATGAAAGCCGTCGTGAGATCCATGCGAGACCCTCCGCGCGTTGCCGCGCACAAACTAACTAACTAACAAATGACTTCGGAAATCTAGCGATCGGCGCGGGCGACGACCAGCGTATTTGCCGTCACACCCTGCACCCGAATCGGCGTACCGGTTGGCAACGTCGCGCCGTCCGACGACACCGCGTCGAACTCACGCAGCCGATTCGCGAAGTTGATCTGCACGCTGCCGCCATCCTTACCCACTGTCAGGTAAACCGAGCCTTCGCTGCCGACGGCCGCATACAGGCTCACCGTGCCGCTCGACTGCAGTCGCAACATGGAGCGGAATAGTTTCTGGATCACCCACAGCGAGAACGAGCCGGCAGCGAGCGCACCGATGAGCGCGAGCACCAGGCCAAGCCCGGCGTTGTGATACATCGTGAAGCCCACGGCGCCGAACATCGCGAAGAACGACGAGATGCCCTGGATGGAGAGCGCCTGGAAACCCGCGTCACTGTCGACATGGACTGCGTCCAGACCGCTGTGATGGTCGAGACCGGCGATGGTGAGAATGAGTCGAAGGATGAGGATCAATCCACCGACGATTCCGGAGAGCAGGAACAGCTGTTCGACGCCGTTGTGCGAAGCAAACCACTCGATCATGGCCAACCCCTCGCCGGTTGTTTTGATGTGTTGTCCCGGCAGTGGGGACTATAGCGGGGAATTCAAGAACCGATAGCTGCTCACGGTGAGTCCGCCGAGAAAATCTTTCTCGTGATAGACCAGTTCCGCCATGTCGTCCCCGGCTGCACCGGCGGCGACCAGGAGCGGAATCAGATGCTCCTCGCGCGGATGCGCCGCGCGTGCCGCAGGAGCGGCCTCCCAGGCGGCCAGTAGTTTGTCACGATCCGTCGGGCTCCCACCCAGCAGAACGCCGTTCAGCCAGCCGTCAAATTCGCGGGACGGCCCCCAACCGCGGGGACTGAAGAATTGCCGCAGGTTGTGATACGACAGGCCGCTGCCCACGATCAGCACGTTCTCGTCGCGCAGCGGCGCGATGGCGCGGCCGAGCGCCAGGTGGGCGCCCGGATCGAGGCCCTCTTTCAGTGACAGTTGTACGACCGGCACGTTGGCTTGCGGATACATTACGTGCAGCGGCGTGAACGCGCCGTGGTCGAAGCCGCGCGCAGGATCCAGCCGCGCCGGCATGCCGGCCGCTTCGATCAGGGTCTGCGTGCGCTGCGCGAGCGCCGGATCGCCCGCCGCGTCGTAGTGCAGCTGGTAGGTGAAATCCGGAAAGCCGTAGTAGTCGTACAGCATCGGCGGCTGCGGATGCGATGTCAGCGTGAACTCAGGTTCTTCCCAATGTGCCGAGATCATGAGGATCGCGGCCGGCGTCGCGCCGATCTGCCGCGGCATGTCGGCGAGCGCCGCCTCCAGCTTCGCGTACGCCGCGCGCGAGGGATCATCCATGAATGACCACGGTCCGCCGCCGTGAGAGATGAAGTAGACCGGCATGCGAGGATTCATGGGCGCCAGTGTACGCTCGCTCTCCAGCCGCCATGATCGGGCGTGGCGAAGGGGAATTCATGAATCGGCGCTCTGGAATTGTTGTCGTTGCGCTTCTCGCTGGCGCGGCGCTGAGTCCCGGTACGACGTTTGGTGCGGGCGCCGTGCTCTACTCGGATCCTGGGTCGCCGCCGGAGTCGTTCGCGGCAAATGAAATCGAGTCGGCATTGCGCGACGGCCGCGTCAGCGTGGCGCGCGTGAACTCGACGATTGCGAATTCATTCGTTGGAACCGCCACGACATTCGTCACGTTCGACTCGGTGCAGCGCTCCGGCGCTTATCCCCGAATAAAGTCGCCGCCCGATCCTGCGTCGGTAATGCGGGAAGGATTCGCGCTGCGACACGTGACCGAAGGAAAGCGTCATTATTTCTGGATCCTGAGCGGTGACTCCGCGGGCGCAATGTACGGCGGCCTCGAACTCGCTGAACAAATCCGCACGCGCGGCATTGAAGGCGTCGTCGACACTGATCGCAACCCCTACATGCCCCTGCGCGGCACGAAATTCAACATTCCGCTCGATCTGCGGACGCCCAGCTATTCGGACATGAGCGACTCCGCCCAAACAAACATTGCAACGATCTGGGATTTCGATTTCTGGCGCGCCTATATCGATCAGCTCGCGCGCGCCCGCTACAACATGGTGTCGCTGTGGAACTTGCACCCGTTTCCGTCAATGGTGAAAGTGACCGAGTACCCCGACATCGCGCTGAACGACGTGTGGCGTTCGAAAGTGAAGTTCGACGAGGACTACTCAACGCGCACGATCGGCCTCGTCACGCCGGCGATGCTCGCGAACAAGGAAGTGCTGAAGACGCTCACCATCGACCAGAAGATCGATTTCTGGCGCCGCGTGATGGCCTATGCGAAGGATCGCAACATCGCGTTCTACATCGTGACGTGGAACGTCTACACGTACGGCGTCGACGGCAAGTACGGGATCACCGACGCCATCGACAACCCGAAGACGCGCGATTATTTCCGCGCGAGCGTGCGCGAGATGTTCCGCACCTACCCGCTGCTCGCCGGCATCGGGCTCACCGTCGGTGAAAACATGGGCGAGGCTTCATTCCAGGCAAAGGAGAACTGGGCGCTGGCCACGTACGGTCAAGGCGTGCTCGATGCGGCGCGCGCGGAGCCCAAGCGCCAGTTTCGCCTCATCCATCGGCAGCACGAAGCCGGCGCGGCTGACATCACCGCGACGTTCGCGCCGGTCATCGCGCAGCCGAACGTGGATTTCGTGTTCAGCTTCAAGTACGCGCAGGCGCACGTACTGTCGTCGACGAAGCAGACGTTTCATCCCGACTTCGTCGCATCGCTGGGCGACCGGAAGACGCTGTGGACGCTGCGCAATGACGATGCACTCATGTTCCGCTGGGCCGCGCCGGATTTCGTGCGCGAGTTCGTACAGAACATTCCGTACCAGAAGTCGCAGGGGTTCTACTACGGCTCGGACATGTGGGTGTGGGGCCGTGAGTTCCTAAGCAAGGTTCCCTCTACGCCGCGCCAGCTCGAGATCGACAAGCACTGGCTGCCGTTTCTGCTGTGGGGGCGTTTGGGCTACGACCCATCGCTCGACAATGAACGAATCGCAGCGCTCGTCGAGCAGCGTTTCCCGGGCGTGGACGCGGTGAAACTGCTCGCGGCCTGGCAGGACGCCTCCATGATCTATCCACTCGTCACGGGCTTTCACTGGGGCGCGCTCGACTTCCAGTGGTACATCGAGGGTTGTCGCAGCCGTCCCGCGCCCGCGAAGACCGCGAGCGGTTTCCACAGCGTGGAAACGTTCATCAATCAGCCGGTGCACCCGGGCACGGACAATATCGCGATTCCGGAGTACGTCGCGGGCACGGCGAAGGGCGAACTGCCCCGGGGCACGACTCCGCCGCAGCTTGCCGCGAAGATCGATGCGCGCGCCGATGCCGCCCTCGCGGCGCTGGCGCCGTTTCTCCGGCAGGCATTGGCAAAAAGGGACCCTGATTTCGCCTCGACTCTCGAAGACATCCGGGCAATGGGGCTGCTCGGGAAGTACTACGCGGCGAAAATTCGTGGCGCAACGGCGCTGGCGACGTATCGAAAGACACGGCTTCCAGAACACCAGGCCGATGCCGTACGGCAGCTCACGCAGGCAGCGACCTTCTGGAAGGATTACACCCGGCGTACCGGCGCGCGTTACCGTAATCCGCTTTGGACCAATCGGGTAGGAATCGTCGACTGGCTGGAACTGGATGCTGAAGCCGACAATGACATCGCCATTGCGCGCGCGCCCGCGCCTTGAAAACAGGGTGTTTGAGGCCTCGGAAAGCTGAACAACCTGAACGAACCTGAACGGAAACGTTCAGGCTCCGCTCAGGTGGGCTTGGCGATACTGGCATCGTACGGATCGCAAGTGATCCGCAAGGAGATGCAGATGAAACGCCCCGCTACCTTTGTGATCGTCGCCTCGCTTCTGGCCAGTGCCTCGGCGTTTGCCGCCGGCAATCCATACGCGGCACGTGAGCGTGCGCAGAAAATCGAGGCGCAGAACTCCCGCAACGACCGCAGCCATGACAACCGTGGCAACGATAATCGCAGCCATGACAACCGTGGCAACGATAATCGCGGCCATGACAACCGTGGCAACGACAATCGCAGCCATGACAACCGTGGCAACGACAACCGCGGCAACACCCAGCGCAACAACAACCAGCGCGATCGCGAGCATCACGCGCCTCCGGTCGTCGTCCATCGCGACAACGATCGCCGCGACCATGATCGCCGTGATGGGAACGACCACCGCAACGACAACAATCGCCACGATTGGAACGATCGTCCCGACAACCGTCGTAGCAACAATGGCCGCGACTGGAACAACAACGGCCGCAACGATCGCTGGGATCGTTACCGCAACGACTGGAATCGTCACCCGCACTACAACGACAACCGTCGCTCCGACCGTCGTGACTATGCGCGGTATCGCTTCAGCTTCGGTTTCTATCAGCCGCCGCGTGGTTACTACTATCGCGCCTGGCATCGCGGTGACCGGCTGCCGTCCGCCTACTACGGCAGCTCGTACATCGTGTATGACTGGAGCCCGTATCGCCTCTACGAGCCGCCGTATGGCTACCACTGGGTGCGCGTCGGCAACGACGTGGTGCTGACCGCCATTGCAACCGGCATCGTGCTCGATGTGCTCTACAACATCTGGTACTGATCGAGTCGAATCAAAGAACCCGAGCTAGCGGGTAGTCGCCGGCGCCCAGGAAGGGATTCCTGGGCGCCGATGTTGGGGACTGGCTCCATTTTTCACCACCAGCATCTCCGTCCACGCGACCCCCGCGAAAAATGGTGCCTGTCCCCACTCCCTGCCCCCCTCATCGATTACGCTTGCTCAATGACCGAACGTCTCGACGCCATCGAAGAGAAACTCGCGCACCTCGAGCGCGCCATGGCACAGATCAGCGACGTGGTTGCACGCCAGCAGAAAGAACTCGACCGCGCGCTCGATCGCAATCAGCGGCTGATGGACAAGTTAGCCGCACTGGAGTCCGACCTGGATCCGGGCGCAACCGCGCACGAGAAGCCGCCCCACTACTGAATCAAAGCCGGCGGTCAGTCCGGCTGCTTCAGGAACTTGATCGTCAGCTCGAGCGCATCGATTGCGCCCGGCAGCAGAATCTCGCCGCGCGGCAGATCGTCGCGCTTGTGCCCCTGATTCCCGAGCACGAAGTCGTGATAACCGTGTTCGTAAATTTCCAGGCGCGCGCTCTTGCCCTGCTTGACGAGTTCATCGTGCAGCCGGTTAGCGAGCGGCAACAAACGATCCTCGGTGCCGACGATGATCAACACCGGCACTTTGATCGGCGCGATGTTCTCTTTTGTGGTCACCGCATCCGGCGCGACCTTCGCGAAATCCGGCAGCGACCAGTTGGGGCCAATCTTGTAGCCGAGAAACCAGATCGGCGCGGGCGCGCCTGCCACCACCGCATGCAGCGTCGGTACGCGCGATGCCAGGTACATCACCAGGTTGCCACCGAGGCTCACTCCATAGACGCTCACGTTGCCCCGTACGACGTACGGCAGGTTCTGCACGTAGTCGATCACCGTGATGCCGTCGTCGATGGCGGTAACCATTCCGTTGGACGAGGGTGCGTTCACCTCGCCGGCTCCGCCGCGATAGTCGGCCACGACCACCACGTAACCTTCCTGCAGGAATCGCTCCCACACGGGACCGCCGTGATCGCCGCGCGACCAGCCGACCAGCTGGTCCATGCCGCGCCCGCCCGGCGCGCCGTGAAACATGACGATGGCGGGGAACGGCCCAGCGCCCTTCGGCTTGCGTACGGCCGCGGCCACGTACACGCCATCCTTCGCCTTGATCCAGGTTTGCATGACTGGCGAATCGGTCTCGCTCACGACATGAATGTATTGCTTGTCGGGCAACGCTTCGTCGCTGCCACCGTGCCGCGTGATCGCGGCGTGCGCGAGGTTGTTAGCCGTCAAAGCGGCAACTACCACGAAGAGAACGCGTGTGTTCATACCAACCTCATCACGGCGCAAACTACGGCAGGACGCTGTATCCGCCCGTCTCCGCGAATTGATCGGGCTCGGACGCGCTGGCCGCGCCCACCGCGCCGCCGCGGTTCAAACGATCGCGGATCGCGGTCCATTTTTCTTCGCTCGGCACGTCCTGCACGAGGATCTGCTCGCACCCGGCCTTGTCGAGCGCGCGCAGATTGGCGTACAGATCGTGCGCGTAGGCATCGGGCCGGCGTCCGGCATTGATCCACGTGACCGATGGATAGGTCTTGAGCGGCAGGCGCATCGCGAGCACGGCGACGCGCCGGCCGCCCTCCGACAGGGTCTCCGCGCGCTTGTCGATCTCGTCGACGGGCACGATGGTCATGGCGGTCATCGGCGCGTAGTGCGACACCTTCGCGCCCGGCACGCGCGGGGTCGAGGCGCCGGCGCCGACGATGACGTCGCCGACGATTTCCTTCAGCTGCGAATAAGTGACGAAGCCCGGCCGCAGCAGGCGCACCTGCTCGCCGTCAAAACCCACGATGGTGGACTCGAGGCCGATCTGGCACTCACCCCCATCGAGCACGACACGCACAGCGTCGCCGAATTCCTCGCGCACGTGCTCCGCGCGCGTCGGACTCACGCAACCGAAGCGGTTGGCCGACGGCGCCGCGATGCCGCCACCGAAGGCAGTCAGAAGCTGCTGCGCCATGGGATGCGAGGGCACGCGGATCGCGACCGTATCCTGGCCGCCCGTGACGACATCGTGCACGGCCTCGGAGCGCGGCAGGACCATGGTCAACGGTCCCGGCCAGAACCGCGCCGCGAGCTTGCGTGCGTTCTCGGGCACTTCGCGCGCCCAGCGATGCAGGTACTTGGGGTTATCCAGGTGAACGATCACCGGGTGATCAGCGGGACGTTCCTTCAGCTCGAAGATGCGCTTCACCGCCGCCGGGTTCTGCGCGTTTGCCCCGAGCCCATAGACTGTTTCGGTCGGGAATACGACCAGCTCGCCGTCCCGCAATGCGGTGACGGCTTGTTCCAGTTCTACGAGGGATGCACGAACGACACGGACCATATGACTGCAATCTTACTCAAGATCGCGACGCTCCCAGCCTGCATCGGTGCGCCGCAGCTCGTAAGTAGGCCAATAGTGTCGATCCAGTTTCAAAGTGATCACTTCGGGTGCGTTATTCCAGGTGATCGTCCGCAGGCGGATGGCGGAACGGTCCGGCCGGCCCGAGACGACCTTGAGGAAGGCGTCGAGGTCGGGCGTGGGTATGCCATCCACTTCGACGATGCGCCGCCCAGGGAACAGCCCGTAACGAGTGGCCGGCGAGCCGTACGCGAAATAGCCAACGTACACCCCCTCGGGCGGAATGCCGCGCTGGGCGATCATCGCGCGATGCGGCGCCTGCAAGGTCGCGCCGGCCCACATGACGATGCGATCGATGTCACTGCCAGTCAGCGCGGCGGTGGGCAGCGGCACCTGCTGTTCTTCGCCGTCGCGCCACACAGTGACGTTGACCTCGGGCTTGTCCGCTACGGCGAGTTCGACTTCGCGGAAGCGGGTGAGCACTTTGTCATTGATGGCCAGCAGGATATCGCCCTGCTTGAGGCGTCCGACCGCGGGCGATCCGCCGACCAGACGCGCGATGGACAGGACCTGACGCTGGTTCGGGCTGGCAATCTCGAGCTTGTGCAGCCAGTCGTCGGAAAGCCCGAGGCGCCGCGCGCCTGCCAGCGGCTGCGGCACGAGCTCGGCCTCGAGCGAAAACACGGATTGTTTGCCCTGCACGCGGCGAAGCATGTCCTGCACCACGCCGATGGCGACGCCGCGGTTCTCCTGCTGCTGCTCGCGGCCGCTTTCCCACGCGAAGCTCGACCACAGCGCAACCACGCTGCCGTTTGTGTCCGTGAGTACGCCGTCGAAATCGGCCGGGCCGTTCACGAGCTGGATGGTTTCCAGGTTGCTCTCGCGAAACTGCATGGTGCGCGACAGCGGCAGCGATATGGGCGTGAGGTTGGCCACCTGCGTGGAGCGCGAGTTGAGCTCGCTGTCCGCGCCCATGCCGACGGCCCACAGGGTTTCACCATTCAGGATGCGCCGGTCTAACAACTTGGCCGCGCGCACCGGCGTGCTGCCGATGAGCTTGGGGTCGTAGCTCACGATGGCGAGGTTGTGCAACGGATGGACGAATTCGACCTTGCCGGGAATCTCGAGCGTACCCGCGAAGATGATGCGCACGTCGCCCATGGACACGGGCACCGTGTTGCGATCGACGACCACGAGGCCGCGCGCCGCATCGACCACGAGGCCGGTGCCGCGGTAGTTGCGCTCGGTGATGCCCGATACGGAGTACGGCATGTCGAAGCCCACTCCGACCAGCGAGGGGGCGAGCGCGGCCGCGCGTGGATCGTCGGGCTTGGAGAAGCGCGTGCTGCCACCGACTTCGGGTTTGATCGAGCCGAGCGCGGGCAAGGGTACGCACTGCCAGAGGCCGGCCGCATCGTCGCGCAGGCAATGGTTGGCCGGAAACCAGCGCCGGTCCATGCGCGCGCTGCGCACGCTCGATCCATTCGGGTCATCCACCGTCGAATAGCGGACAGTGAAGCGTTCACCATCGGCGAGGCCCGCCACCATGGCTTCGAAGGACGCCAGGTCCGGAGTCGGCTTGCCGTTCGCGCTCGAGATGACGCCGCCGCGCGGCACTCCGGCCGCGCCGAAGATGTAACCGGGGTTGGCGACATATACGCCGTTGACCGCGATGTTGAAATGCCGCGCCATCTGGTAGGAGACGGTATGCACCACCGTATCGCCGAACTCGAGATAGGCCGAGGGCGTGATGGCGTGCAGATCGCCGACATTGAGCTTGGCGCTGATCGGCTTGCCGCCGCGCTCGAGATCGAGTTCGACCGTGCCGCCGACGGCGTCGTCGGTGACCTGCTCGAGCGGCTCGAACTCGGAGACCAGCTTGCCGTTGACGCGCACCAGCACGTCACCGGGCTGAAGCGTGCCGTCGCCGGGACCGCCGGGCAGCACTTCGTTGACCACCAGCATGCCGGTCAGGGCCGGAAAAGCCTTGCGCGCGGCTTCTTCGGTTTTTTCCGCGAGGCCGAGGCGGCGCAGCTCATCGTAGGGCGTGTAGTGAAACACCACCTGCAACGCCCCGCGCGACACCGGCCGGCCGGACTGGATGAGCTCGAGTGCGCGCTTCACGCGACCCAGCGGTAGATAGAAGCTCGAGGCATTGCCGGTGGCGCCGCCAGCGTTCAGCGCGATCACGCGGCCCTGGATGTCGATGACCGGCGAGCCCGACGAACCTCCCGAGGTACCCGAGGCGGCCTGCAGGTAGAACGTGTTGAAGTCGTTGTACTTGCCGATGCCGTACTCGGGCGCGTCGCGATCCAGTTTGGCCAGGGTGCCGGCGAGAATGGACAATTGCTCGCCCGCGTTGTTGCCGATGACGCGGATTTCGCGCCCGATCTGGGCGCCGTCCGGAAACAGCGGCAGCGAGCGGGGTTTGATGAAGCGCAGCTTCTTGGGGTCGTAGCGGTAGATGCCGAAGTCGTGGATCGGATCGCGATACACGGGATAGAGCTGCACTTCTTCGCGATTGAGGAACGTCGCTTCGGAAGTCACCGGGCCCGGCGTGACCACGTGGCGATTCGTG
>DATHJZ010000175.1:0-7094 GCA_035286365.1 Steroidobacteraceae bacterium
CGCGCGCGCCTCGCCCTCGAAGTGGTTAGACAGACCCGCGCCGCGGTGGGACGCGATTTCATCATCATCTTCCGCCTCTCCGGCATCGACCTGGTCGAAGGCGGCTGCACCGGCGCCGAAGTCGAGTGGGTGGCCGGGCAGATGGAGGCGGCCGGCGCCAGTATGCTCAACACCGGCATCGGCTGGCATGAGGCGCGCGTGCCGACCATTGCGGGCGTGGTGCCGCGTGGCGCATTCGGCTGGGTCTCGGCGCGCATCAAGGCCGCGACGCGCCTGCCGGTGATCGCCACGAATCGCTTCAACGCTGCGGCGGACGCGGAGACGCTGCTGGCGAGCGGCGCGGCGGATCTGGTGTCCATGGCGCGGCCGCTGCTGGCCGATCCCGATCTGCCGCTCAAGGCGGCGGAGGGGCGCGAGGACGAGATCAACACCTGCATCGCCTGCAACCAGGGCTGCCTCGACAAGGTCTTCGAGGGGGCGCGCGCGACCTGCCTGGTGAACCCGCGCGCGGCGTATGAAACGGAGTTGTTGCTCACACCGACGGCCCACGCCAAGCGCATCGCCGTGGTGGGCGCGGGCCCGGCCGGCTTGTCCTGCGCGACCGCGCTGGCCGGGCGCGGTCATCGCGTGACGCTGTTCGAACGCGCGCACGAGATCGGCGGACAGTTCCGCTACGCACGCGAAGTGCCGGGCAAGGAAGACTTCCACGACACGCTGCGTTATTTCGCGCGCCGCATCGAACTGACCCACATCCGGCTCGAACTCAACACGAGCGCCGACGCCGCCACGCTCGCCAGGGATGGCTACGACGAGATCGTGATTGCGAGCGGAGTCTCCGCGCGCCGGCCAGAGATTCCGGGCATCGAACATTCCAGGGTCATTTCCTATCCGGAGCTGCTGTCCGGCGCGCGCATCGCCGGCGAGACGGTCGCGATCGTGGGCGCCGGCGGCATCGGCTTCGACGTCGCCACCTTTCTCACGCACCGCGCCACCGACGATTACTTCGCCGAGTGGGGCATCGACCGCACGCTGACGGCGCGTGGTGGCCTCGCGCCGCGACAACCGGTGCGTGCACCGCGCCAGGTCTATCTACTGCAGCGCAAGCAGACCAGGATCGGGCTCACACTCGGCAAGACCACCGGCTGGATCCACCGCTCGGCGCTCAAGGCGCGCGGCGTCATCATGCGCAATGGCGTGACCTACGAACGCATCGACGATGCCGGCCTGCACATCGCGACGGAGCAGGGCGCCGAAGTTCTTGCCGTCGACCATGTGATCATCTGCGCCGGGCAGGATCCGGTGAATCAGCTCGCGCTGGAGCTGGCTGCGGTGGGACGGAAGGCACACGTGATCGGCGGCGCGCTGCTGGCCGCGGAGCTCGACGCCGAGCGCGCGATCCGGGAAGGCGCTACGCTCGCGGCTGCGTTATGAACTCGAACAGCGATCGCGAACGAAGAGGGGAGGGTCTCCATAGAGGGGACAGTCCCCAATTTCAGATGGATTTTCTGAGCGACGAAAGTCGCGGTGAAATTGGGGACAGTCCCCAGATCCGCGTCAGCACTCGTGCGCGCCGCCTGTCTGTGCGCGTGTATCCGGATGCGCGCGTCGAACTGGTGGTGCCACCGCGCGCGCGACCGCGCGACGTGCAGGATTTCATGGCAGCGCACCGGGAATGGATTGACGCCAAACGCGCGCAGGCGCTGTGCAACCGGCCGACGCCGCAGGTGTTTCCGCCGCCGGCCGTCGAATTTCCCTTGACCGGCGAGCACTGGCGCCTGCACATCGCAGGTGGGGCAGGCGCCATCCGGATCGCCGAACGCGGCACTGGCGACGCTGGGCGCGTACTGCGCGTCAGCGGCATGGGCGGTCCCACCGCCGTGCGCAAGGCATTGCGCGCCTGGCTGTTGCGCGCCGCGCGTCCGCGGCTCGAGCCGCTCGTGGCGGCGCTCTCCGCCCGCTGCGGCATTGCGTATTCGCGGATTTCCGTCCGCCGCCAGCGTTCGCGCTGGGGCAGTTGTTCGGCGCGCGGTACCATCAGCCTCAATGTCTGCCTGCTGTTCCAACCGCCCGCCGTGGTCGACTACCTCATCGTGCACGAGCTCACGCACGTCAAACACATGAACCACTCCGTGCGCTTCTGGGCCGCGGTGGAACGCAACTGCGCCGACTGGCGCGCGCTCGATGCGGAACTCGTGCAAGGTTGGCGCCACGTGCCGCGCTGGGTGTTTTCCGACCTATGACGAACGACGACAAAGAAACTCCGCGTCGCGTGGATTTGAAGAGTGAGGGCGTGCACTGGGATCTCGGTACCTCGCAGTCGTACGGCGAGTACCTGCAGCTCGACAAGCTGCTGGACGCTCAAAAGCCGAATTCCATCGAGCAGGACGAGATGCTGTTCATCGTCGTGCACCAGGTGTCGGAACTGTGGATGCGGCTGTTCCTGCACGAGCTCGGTCACGTCATGGAGTGCGTGCGGCGCGACAATCTCGATCCCTCGTTCAAGATGCTGGCGCGCATCTCGCGCCTGCAGGAGGAGTTGTTGGGGGCGTGGAGCGTGCTGTCGACGCTGACACCGTTCGAGTATTCCTCCTTCCGCAACACGCTCGGCCGCTCGTCGGGATTCCAGTCACTGCAATACCGCGTGCTGGAGTTTCAACTCGGCAACAAGAATCGCGACGTGCTCGCGGTCCACAAACGCGACGCGGCGGGCTACGAACGTCTCGAGCGTGCCCTGAACGCACCCTCTATCTACGACGAAGTGCTGCGGCTGCTCTCGCGCCGCGGTTACGGCATCCCCGAGGAATTGATCGAGCGGGATTTCTCCGAACCGTACACATCGTCCAAGGCCGTCACGGCCGCGTGGCTCGGCGTGTATCACAACGCCGAGAAGGACTGGGACCTGTACGAAATGGCGGAGCGGCTGGTCGACCTCGATCAGAAATTCCAGCTGTGGCGTTTCCATCATCTGAAAACCGTGGAACGCGTGATCGGCTACAAGCCCGGCACGGGCGGCACGGGTGGCGCTTCGTATCTCGCCAAGGTCCTCGAGCTCAAGTTCTTTCCTGAGTTGTGGCAGGTCAGAACGTCGATGTGAGTGGTGCCGGGAAGAGGTTCCCGGCCCGCTTCTTCTAACTATTCTGGCGCGACCCAGCTGTTCACGGACATCGCCGCGGCGCTGCTGACGCCGCTTCCGATCACGGTCGGATAGCCGTCGGTCCATTTGATGTCGGCGCTGTAGTTCTGCGCCTGGCTCCACAGGAAACCCTGCTGCCACAGATACCCTTGCGGCCAGAGGAAACCCTGGCTCCACAGGTAGCCCTGGTCCCACAGGTATCCCTGGTCCCAGAGGAAGCCGTTCGGGCTGGTGACCTTGAACGTGCCGTCGGCAGTCTGGGTGACGCGGCCCATGAAGTGCTGCGTGCCGTTGAGATCGGCCGCAATATTGAGCCCGAGATTCGCACAGTTGTTAGTCGCGCCGTAGACCGCGGCCTTGGCATCGACCAGGCCGGTGCCCTGCTGCAGCACGCTGTAGGCGAGCGAGCCATCGGTCTTCACGGCGGGTCGGCCGCTGGCGATGATCCGGCACTTGACCTGGTCGGGCGTGAGACCGGGGTTATGCGCGAGCACGAGCGCGGCGACGCCCGAAACCGTGGCGGCCGCCTGTGAGGTGCCGGACATCGTGAAGAAGTCGCCGTTGTTCATGTAGGTCGGGTGGTCGACGGCGATCTTCATGTAGGTTGCCATGAAGCCCCAGACGTGGCCGCCCGGCGCCACGAGATCGGGTTTCACGAATCCTTCGAACGTCGGTCCCGTGGATGAGAAAGAGGCGAGGCGATCGTCCTGCGCCGAATTGGTGTAGCTGTCGGTCATCGCGCCGACCGTGATGACGTACGGGACATTTCCCGGTACGCCCACGGTCTGCGGCAGCGGTCCGCTATTGCCCGCTGACACGACTACGACAATGCCGGATTGCCACGCGCGCATCACGGCTTTATTAAGCGGATCGTCCCAATAGCGCGAACGCGCCGGGGCCCCTAGCGATAGATTCAGTACCTTGATTGCATAGTTGTAACGGTTCGTCACGACCCAGTCGATGCCGCGGATGACCGTGGCATACGTGCTCGAGCCGCTTTCACCAAACGCCTTCACCGAAATGATGCGCGCATCGGGTGCGACGCCGAAGTAGCGATTGGCGCTGTCCTTGCGGCTGCTGGCGATGAGGCTCGCGACATGCGTGCCGTGACCGGTGGTGTCGGTGGAGACGGATGACCAGGTCGAATCGACGACATTGCGCATGGCGTCGTACTGCGCCGACACGCGGCCACTGCCGCCCGAATCCTTGTCGAGTGAATCGACCTTCCAGTAGCCGGTGTCGATGATGGCGACGCCCACGTCCTTGCCGCGAATGCCCGCGATATGCAGGTCGCGCGCGTTCACGTCGACCGGTTGGGGATCGCCGTCGTCGAAGCTGGTGGTGTAGGCGATCTCGACGTCGTCGATGCTCACGTGGTCGACGCCGAACGTGCCGTTCATCGATGCCGTGAAGCGCACCGCGGTGTTACGGCCCCGAAACGGCGTGAGGTTGTAGCTCTGGTTGACAAATGCGGAGTCGTTGGCGGGGCCCGACAGTCGGCCCATTTCCGTCCAGGTGGTGCCACCGTTGCCGCTCGCCTGGATCGCGACGTATTCGCCGGCCTTGAGACCGAAACGCAAACTCTTGAACTTCAGCGTGACCGCAGCCGAGCTCGAAGGCGTCGCGGCGCGGCGGTAGATGGACGAACTGCCGGTCAGAATGAGCCGCTTGCCGTTCTTGTCCGTCCAGCCGATCGAAATCCTGCCGTCATACGGCGAGTTGTTGTCGCTCTGCTCGACCCAGTCGCCGTACCAGCGATGGGTGCCGTCGTTGTTCGCGAGGGAGCTGGTTTCGAAGCTGTCACGCACACTGGCGGCGGCCAGCGTCGTGACAACGTCATTCGTGGTGACCTGCTTGATGCCTTCTGCCCTCCGGACCAGCGCGTGTTCGGCGTCGGTGAGAGTGGCTTCAACGGCGTCGATCACGCCGAGGCGGGAAATTACTTCGCCGCCGGCCGCGACCACCGCCCGCGCGGCGCTGTCGGTCGTCGCGCCTTCGACGATGTAGCTGTGCTTCGCGTTGGCGGGACGTTCAACCGCGACGGACCCCGCCACGGGCGTGCTCGATGTCGCGGCGGAACACGACACGAGCATTGCCACGGTAACCGCTCCCAGGACTCGAGCGGCGGTCTTGCGAACACTTGCCATCATCGGAACATCGCCCCTTTTGTGGCCCCAGTCCGCTTGCGCGAACGGGGTCATTAAAGGCGGAGACGGCGACGCCCAAGCGTGCGTGTGTGACGCGGCTCTCCCGGAAAGTGTGACCGGCCTCTGATAAGGGCCGGTTAAATCGGCGCGTTAAGTCAGCGCGTCGCCGCGCGATTTACAGAAGCTGGCGCTTCTTTTCCGCCCGGCAATATTCTGTCTAACAAGTTGGCGAGCGGGGTCGCGGCGCAGAACAGGTGACCCTGTCCCTCGTCGCATTGCTCGGCCACGAGGAATTGCGCCTGCGACTCGGTCTCGATGCCCTCGGCGACGATGCGCAGACCGAAGGCGTGGCCCAGGGCAATGGCGGCGCGGCATACCGCGCGCGCCTCGTGATCGTGGCCGACTTCCTCGACGAACGAACGGTCGATCATGATGCCGTCGAGCGGCGAGTTTCTGAGCTTGCCGAGCGACACGTAACCCGTGCCGAAGTCGTCGATCAGCACCCGCACGCCCTGGCCGCGCAGCTGATGCAGCGCCGCCAGGCCACTGCGGCCGGTCGATAACATCTGTTCGGTGATCTCGAGATCGAGCTGCGAAGGTTCGATGCCGGCTTCCTTCGCGGAATTGGTGACGTCCTCGGCAAGACTCTCGGCGGATAGATACTGGCGGCCGACGTTCACCGAGACGCGCAAGCGTGGAAAGCCACGTTCGGCGAGCGTCGCCAGGTCGCGGCAGGCGCGGCGCAGCACCCAACGGCCGAGCTGCACCGACAATCCGGACAGTTCGGCGATGGGCAGGAATTCGGACGTGGGCACCATGCCGCGGATCTTGTGCGGCCAGCGCAGGAAGGCTTCGACCGCGACGATCTCGCGCGTGGAGAGCAGGTAACGCGGCTGGTAGTGCAGCTCGAGCTCGTCTTTCTGGAGCGCCTGCGTCAGTTCCTGCTGCAGGTCGATGCGCGTGAGCGATGCCAGGCGCAGCGTGTCGGAATAGAAGGTAATCGCGCGGTTGTCCCCCTGGCGGCGGCCGGCGTCGAGCGTGGTGAGCGCGCGTTCGATCAGTTCGGTGGCGCGTTCGCCGTCGGTACCCGATAACGTCACACCCGCCTGGGGCGCGAGCTGGAAGACCTGCCCGTCGAGATCGACGGGATGCTGCAGCGCCTTGATGATGGTTTCCACCGCGGCGTCGGCGTCGGCCCGCGAGCAAATGTCCGAGAGCACGATGCCGATGACATCATCCGACACGCGCGCCAGGCGCGTCAGATTGGAACGCGCTTCGGGCATGTTCTCGGCGATCACTTTCGCGGCGGTTTCGAGCAGCCGGTTGGCCAGCGCGGAATCGAACACGTGCTGATAGGTGACGTAGCCGCCGATGTGAATGAGCACGACACCCACGGCGTCTTCGCGCAGCGCGGCCATGTCGAGCGCCATGCGCAGCGATTTTTCGAAGCCATCACGATGCGGCAGCATGGCGCCGACGGTGTTCCCCTCGGTACTTGGATAGAGGCCGGAGTCATTCGACGTAGTGCCCGCGCCGAGATCGCGACACACGACCAGCACGCGGTCGAAGCCTTGCACCTGGAAACGCATCTCGAGCGCGAGGTCGCCGTCCTGGTAGCGCTGCTGCGCGCTCTTGCGGGTCTTGAGAATGCGCCGCACGGTCTGCAGCAGATGCGTGGCGATGGATTCGGGAAACAACCCATCGACGTTGCGGCCGGGTATCTCCTCTTCGGGCGCGTTGAGTCCGCGCACCGCGTTGCCGCCGACGCAGGAGAGGATGATGCCGTCGCGTCGCACGATGAGCGCGAGGTCGGG
>DATHJZ010000176.1:0-4890 GCA_035286365.1 Steroidobacteraceae bacterium
TTCGTCGGTGAGGCCTTCGTCAAGCTGCGTCACCTGGCCGCGTTCGCCCGGATCGACCTGCGGCTGCGTGGTGGTGAACGTATTGCCGAGGATGTTGTAGAAGTCGACGCGCGGATAGCCGTCGGTCTCGAGCTTCTGGTACACGACGCGCGGCGTGATCGTGACGTTCTCGGTGGCTTCGATGCGGAACGCCAGGCGACCGCCCGTGCGCGAGCCGCCATTCACGTCCTCGCGAACGCCGCGACCCGGGTAGAAAGAGTCGATGAACCCCGGCAGTTCGCTGCGATACGCGACGGCGCGCATCGCCGCCTTCTCACCCAGTGGAACGTTGACGGCGCCGCGCAGGCTGCCGCCCGCCTCACCGTCGGTGGTGTTGCTGACCGTGAGGTCGAGCGAGCCGCCCGCCTCGCCGATATTGGGCTGCGCGGTGATGTAGCGCACCGTGCCCGACGAGGAGCCCGCGCCGAACAGCGTGCCCTGCGGGCCGCGCAGGACCTCGATGCGGTCGAGGTCGTACAGATCGAGGTCCGGCGTGAACAGCGCGACCGAGATCGGCGATTCGTCGAGGTAGATGCCGACGGATTCCTTCACGCCGGGCTGGTCGCGGATGACCTGGCCTGCGCTGATGCCGCGAATCGCGACCTGGCTCTGACCGGGCCCCAGGTCCGCGATGTAGAGACCGGGAACGTTGCGGGCGATATCGACGATATTCGTCGCCCCGGATTCCTTGATGTCTTCGTTGGTCAGCGCCGCAACGGAGAACGGCACGTCCTGCAACGACGTGGCGCGCTTCTGCGCCGTGACGATGATTTCTTCATTGATCTCGTCGTCGGTTGGTGGGGCGTTCTGACCCTGCGCGGCGAACGGGGCGATGAAAAACAGCGCGGCGGCGCCGCGTCCAGTCCGTGACTTCATGCGACCACTCCTCATTTTGGTTGTGAGTGCGGCGTGGGGCCATGCAAGCGACCTCCCCCGAGGCGCGCACTTGTGGTGCGGAGTGTAGCGGAAAAGGCGCTGTTGTCCGCTAGTTGGGAGGGGTCAGGGGCAAGAGCCGACGTTTACGCGCAACGACGCATTACCGCCAGGCCGCGTAGGCCCCGTGGGCGCGCGGGTCAGACATCGACACGGAGATTGACGACGCGCGCCGACTGACCGCGCCTGCCCCGCTGTATAGGGTGCGGCCACCCTCGACATCTGAATTCCGGAGTGCGTATGAACGTGAAGTACTGGCTACCCCTCTGTGCCACCGTGGCCCTGCTCGCCGGCTGCGGTGAGCGCGATAAAAAGGCTGACACGGCGGATGCGCCCGCCACCACGTCCACGCCGGCACCTGCCGACGCGCCGCCTCCGGCCGCTGAACCTCCGGCCGCGGGCGCCACGGCGCAGCTCACGCCGACCTCGGGCCACACCGCATCCGGCACATTGGCCCTGGCGGCGGAAGGTGATTCAGTGCGGCTGACCGGCACGCTGCAGGGGCTGCCACCGAACAGTGAGTTCGGCTTCCACATCCACGAGAAGGGCGATTGCAGCGCGCCCGACGCCAGCAGCGCCGGCGGGCACTTCAACCCGACGAACGCGCAGCATGGCAATCCGCAAGGAGCGGCGCACCACGCGGGCGACATGCTCAATGCGAAATCCGACGCCAGCGGCGCAGCGCAGGTCGACGTCGTTGCAACCGGCGTGAGCCTCGAGAACGGCCAGCCCAATGGCGTGCGCGGCAAGGCTGTTGTTCTTCACGAGAAGGCCGACGACTACGCGAGCCAGCCGGCCGGCAATTCGGGCGCGCGCATCGCCTGCGGAGTGATCAACTGACGGCAGCGACTAACTACGTTACGCTGGCGAACCTTTGGTTTCGCGCAGGAACAATCCACCGATCACGATGGTGATGGCCGCGACGATCACCGGATACCACAGGCCGTTGTAGATGTTGCCCGTGGCCGCGACGATCGCGAACGACGTCACCGGCAGGAATCCGCCGAACCAGCCGTTGCCGATGTGATACGGCAGCGACATGGACGTGTAGCGGATGCGGGCGGGGAAAAGCTCCACCAGCCAGGCGGCGATCGGGCCGTAGACCATCGTCACGTAGATCACCAACAACGTGCACAGCAGGATAACCATCGGGTAGTTCACACGCGCCATGTCCGCCTTGGCGGGATATTTCGCGATGACCAGCGCGTCCTTGAGCTGCTTGGTGAACGCCGCGGACTGCGTCTTGAAGTCGGCGGCCGGCAGTGACTCGCCGGCGAACGAGGGCACGATGACGGTCTCGCTGCCCGTGCCGATCCGCACGCTGGCCACGGTGCCCACCGGCGCGGATTCGTTCGAGTACGGAATGCCGGCCTTCACGAGCACGGTCTTCGCGACGTCGCAGGATTTCGCGAAGGTCTTCTTGCCAATCGGATCGAACTGCACGCTGCAGTTGTCAGGATCGGCAACCACGGTGACAGGTGCGGCGGCCACCGCGTCACCCAGCGCAGGGTTCGCGAAATGCGTGAGCCCGTGAAAGATCGGGAAGTACGTGAACACCGCGAGCAGACATCCGGTGAGCACGATCTTCTTGCGGCCGATCCGGTCCGACAACGAGCCGAACACCACGAAGAACGGCGTAGCTAACAACAAGGCCGCGGCCATGATGAGATTCGCGGCTTTCGATTCCACCTGCAGGATCTTTTCGAGGAAGAACAGCGTGTAGAACTGGCCGCCGTACCAGACCACCGCCTGGCCGGCGGTGGCGCCGAACAATGCGAGCAGGACGATCTTGAGATTGCTCCATTGCCCGAAGGCCTCGGTGAGCGGTGCCTTCGAGAGCTTGCCTTCCGCCTTGATCTCCTGGAACACCGGCGATTCCTGCAGCTGCAGGCGGATATACACCGACACGGCTAACAACACCGTGGAGAGCAGGAACGGGATGCGCCAGCCCTGGTCTTCGAATGCCTCGGTGCTCATCAATGCGCGGCACGCGAGGATCACCAGCAACGACAGGAACAGACCCATCGTGGCCGTGGTCTGGATCCAGCTCGTGTACAGGCCGCGTTTGTTGTCGGGCGCGTGTTCGGCGACGTAGGTCGCCGCGCCGCCGTATTCACCGCCGAGCGCGAGGCCCTGCAGCAGGCGCAGCGCGATGAGAATGATGGGCGCCGCGACGCCGATGGTTTCGTAACTCGGCAGCACGCCGACCAGCGCGGTCGAGAGGCCCATGATCACGATGGTGATGAGAAACGTGTGTTTGCGGCCGACGAGGTCCCCGAGGCGTCCGAACACCAGCGCACCGAACGGCCGCACGAAGAATCCGGCTGCGAAGGCCAGCAGCGCGAACATGAACGCCGTGGTGTCGTTCATGCCGGAGAAGAACTTCTTGGAGATGACGGCGAGCAGCGCGCCGTAGAGGTAGAAGTCGTACCACTCGAAAACGGTGCCAAGTGACGACGCGAAGATGACGCGCTTGTGCGCCGAATCGATGGGCTGCGCCCCTGCTTTCACGTCCCCCGCCACGTCGACCCCCTGCGTTCTTGTTGTTCCGGCGGCGCATCTTCCGATCATCGCGGCGGATGCACAATCCTTTGGGGACATACCGCGAAAGCCGGCGGGGGTCTTGACAGGCCCGGTACACTATTCGGTCCACGACTATGCCCAACCCTCGACTACATGGATAAGCCCGTCATCTCACGCAAGGCCCCGGCGAAGAAGGCGCATTCGTACGCCTGTATTTCCGTGCACGGCGCGCGCCAGAACAATCTCAAGAATCTGAGCCTCGACATTCCGCTGCAGGAACTGGTGGTGGTCACGGGCGTGTCGGGTTCGGGGAAATCCTCGCTGGTGTTCGACACGCTGTACGCAGAGGGGCAGCGCCGTTACGTCGAGACGTTCTCGCCGTACGCGCGCCAGTTCCTCGATCGCATGGACAAGCCCGCGGTGGACCGCATCGACGGCATTCCCCCGGCCATTGCCATCGACCAGACGAACCCGGTGCGCACGTCGCGCTCGACCGTCGGCACGATGACCGAGCTCAACGATCATCTGAAGCTGCTGTTTGCGCGCGCGGCCACGCTCCACTGCCGCAACTGCGGCAAGCCCGTGCGGCGCGACAGCGCGGAAAGCATCTACGCCGATGCCACGGCGCGCGCCGCGGCCGCCGGCGACCCGCGCGTGTACATCTGCTTTCCGATTCCGGTGCCGAAGAATTTCAAGGAGGCGGAAGTCCGCGCATTGCTCGAGCAACAGGGGTACTCGCGCATCCACGAACGGAATGGCGACACGCTCGAAGTCGTGCAGGACCGGCTGCGGCTCGGCAACTCCGAACGCGCGCGCATCATGGAATCGATCGAGACCGCGCTGCGCGTGGGCCGCGGCCGCGGGAATCTGCACGTCGTCGATGACAGCGATCCGCCGAAGACCGTGCAGAGCTGGAAATACTCGATCGAACTGCATTGCGCGGACTGCGATCTGTCGTATCGCGATCCGGTACCGTCGCTGTTCTCGTTCAACTCACCGGTGGGTGCCTGCGACGCCTGCCGTGGCTTTGGCCGCATCATCGGCATCGACTACGGCCTGGTCGTGCCGGACGAAACCAAGACGCTCGCCGGCGGCGCGGTCAAACCCTGGCAGACCAAGTCCTACAAGGAGTGCCAGGACGACCTGGTGAAGTTCGCGAACAAGCGCGACATTCCGCTCGACACGCCCTGGTATGCGCTGACCGAAGCGCAGCGCAAGTGGGTGATCGAAGGCGAAGGCAAGTGGGAAAAGAAGGTCTGGTACGGCGCGAAGCGCTTCTTCGAGTGGCTCGAAACCAAGGCCTACAAGATGCACGTGCGCGTGCTGCTGTCGCGTTATCGCGCGTACACGCCCTGCACTGCCTGCGGTGGTTCGCGGCTCAAGCCGGACGCGCTG